>CAYOYE010000075.1:0-4732 GCA_964408115.1 uncultured Azospirillaceae bacterium | reverse complement strand
TTAGGAGTTTTGGGATTAAAGCTGTGTGAAATTAAAATAATTAATTTTCCCGTCTTGCCTTATATTCACGATATTTTTCTAACTTTTTCAGTAATCGGGAACGTTTTAAACGGCTGATATGGTCAATGTATAAAATACCGTCAAGGTGATCTATTTCGTGCTGTAAAATGATGGCGGTTAAATCATCTGCCAATATTTCCTGCTCTTTGCCGAAATAATCCGTATAGCGAACCCGTACTTTTTCGGAACGCTCAACTTCGGCCCGTTGTTCCGGAATAGAAAGACAGCCCTCGCAGAATAAAACTTTTTCGTCCGAATGCCAAATTATTTCCGGATTAACCAGATACATAGGGCTACGGGCTTCTAAATCTTCATCACTCGGGTTAGGGTCTATAACGATAATCCGTTTGGTTACACCAACCTGCGGAGCAGCCAAGCCACACCCCTTATCAAGATACATTGTTTCTAACATATCGTCCAAAAAACGGCGCAAGTCATCATCAACCTTTGTTACTTTTTCACACTTTTGGCGTAAAACTTTGTCCGGATATTCGTATAGTTTAAGTTTTGTCATTTCAGCCTCTTACGGAATGGGCAATCTGATCAAGCAGTGCATTAACCATTTTCGGTTCGTTTTTAGTAAAGAAAGCATAAGCCAAATCTACATATTCCTGAATAAGAATTTTGGACTCAATATCGGTTGTGGCTGTCAGCTCATATACGGCACACAACAAAAGTGCCTGCATTGTTCCGTTCATTCGCTCATAAGCCCATTCACCACGCAAATACAGATTAAGCGATTTTTCCAAATCTTCTTTGCGCGACTGAATACCGCGTACCAGTTTTTCAAAATATTCGCAGTCAATCGGGCCGACTTCTACCATTTTTTCATCATTTTCATCTTCGCGGTTATCAATAACAAAACGTCCGATTTTACCGGAAATAAAATCTTCAATAACTTCATCTACAGGCAGTTGTCCGAAAGCAATCATATAGTTTGCCTGAACGGCAGCCAAACGCGCACCGGATTTCATTTTAATTTTTTCTGATACAAATTTAGTCATTTAATTTTCCTCAATTACAGGTTCTTCATGGGTTGTCAGTTTTTCTATGGTCGCAACAAAATCTTCCAAATCTTTAATATCGCGAAAGTCTTTGTAAACGGAGGCAAAGCGGATATAAGCGATATTATCCAGATGGGCAAGCGTTTCCATAACGCTCTGACCGATTTGCTCGGTAGTTATTTCCGTTTCACCGGAGCTTTCAAACTTACGTTGCAGCGAATTAACTATCTTTTCTACACGTTCTGCCGAAATAGGGCGTTTACGAACAGCCAGCGTAATGGACTTTTCTAACTTATCTCTGTCAAATAAGGTCCTTTCGCCGTTTTTTTTCACCACGATTAACTCGCGGAGCTGTACTCTTTCAAATGTTGTAAAACGTGAACCGCAATCCGGACATTCACGCCGTCTGCGTACCGAGGTATTGTCATCCGTATTACGCGAATCTTTTACCTGTGTTTCTTCACAACCGCAAAAAGGACACTTCATTTATTCTCACTTCCGTTTTTTAACAATTCATCGGTAACCTGATACAGTTTAGATGAATATCTTGCTCCTTTTATAAGGACTGTATCACCGTTTTGCAAGAGCTTATTTAACAAAAAATCGGCAACTTCGGTTTTATCGGCAAAATAATACTGCTTTTTATCTTTAGGCAGTTGCGCTAACATATCCGACATTTCCGGACAAACACCAACCACAATATCTATGTTTGTTTTTGCTAAAAATTCACCTATTTCTTTGTGGCGCGCTTGAGACGTGTTTCCTAATTCTGCCATTTTGCCGAGTACTGCAATTTTACGACCGTTTGTTTGTTGTTTATCAAGTGCCGCAATAGCTAATTTCATAGCTTCCGGCTGACCGGAATAGCTGTCATCAATCAGGGTGTAAGTGCCTCGGGCAAATTTTAGCTTATGCTGTTTGCCTCGTCCGTCCAATGCGCCGAAATCTTTAATAAAAGAGGCCGCTTTTGACACATCTAAGCCGAGAGCGTCCACAACGGTTAAGGCACACCACGCGTTATATTCGTATTGTTCACCTGCTTGCGGCAATGAAAATCCGGCCTGCGGATGATGTTTTTTACCGAAAGTAATGATTTGGGCGTGCTTTTCGGCAGCTCTGTCTTTTAATAAATCAGCAAAATTTGTGTCTTCGTTGATTATGGCAATTCCGCCTTTCGGTGGCAAACCTTCAAAAATTTCGGCTTTGGCTTCGGCAATTCCGCTAAAATCATCAAAAAATTCAATGTGCATAGGGTAAACGTTGGTAATTACGGCAATATCCGGTTTAACCAGACCTGTCAGGGCCGCAATTTCACCTTTAGCACTCATGCCCATTTCAATTACGGCATAATCGGCATTCATATCTATATCGCATAAACTTTGCGGAACACCTACCTGATTGTTGTGGTTGCCGGCTGTGGCATAGGTGGGAGCAAATTTATTTAATAAAAACGCAATTTCTTCTTTGGTCGTTGTTTTACCGGCGCTACCGGTCAGCCCGATAACCTTGCCTTTAAACAGGCTGCGGTTATAAGCCCCGATTTTTCCGTAAGCAAGCAAAGTATCCGGAACAACCAACTGACGGGAAATATCAACATTGTCTATCGGGTGATCAACTATAGCCAAAGGACAGCCTTTTTGTATAACATCAGCCACAAAATTATGCGCATCAAAACGTTCACCGCGGAGAGCAATAAACACCGAATTAGGTGTAATATCGCGACTGTCTGTGGAAATTCGCTCAATTTCCCGTTCGCTATATGTTGCCTTGCTGCCTAAAATACAGGCCAGTTGATTTATACCGATAGGTTGCATGACTATTTCTCTATATTTGGGCTGTTCTTGACATAGGTTTCAACTTGAACAGCGGCTCTTTTCGGCATACAGGTTGTCCCCGGACCGGCTATACAACCGCCCTCGCAGCACATAACTTCTACCATATTGCAGGTTTCCGGAGCTTTGGCAGCATAGCGTTTTAACAGCTTTACCGCATCTTTGGTTAACCCGTCTATTTTTTCCGGTCGGTAATCGGCTTTATCGCCAACTACAAACGCTACGGCACCGGCAACTCCGCCGGAAAGCGGAAACTGACGGCCTTGAGCCGAAGATTCTACCGCAAAATTATCGGCTTCCAGCGTTGCCGGATTAATCTTTGCCGCGGCAAACATAGCCTGTATTTCTTCAAATATCAGTACATTATCAACATTCGGATTACGCTCGGCTTCCAGCCTTTTAGCCAGACAAGGCCCGACAAATACCGATAAATAATCAGGCAGTTCTTTTTTGACAATCTCGGCAATATAATACATAGGGCTGCCGGTGTTTGAAACATAAGGAGCAATTTCCGGAATATGTTTTTCTACCGTACGCACCCAAGCCGGACAGCAGGAAGTTGTCATAAACGGCGCGCCTTCGTGCATACGTTCTATAAATTCGGCAGCTTCGTTAGTGGTTGTAACATCAGCACCTTGTGCCACTTCAACAACTTCATCAAATCCGAGTTTTTTGAAAGCGGTAATAACCTTACCTAAATCGTTACCGAATTGACCGATAACGGCAGGTGCTAACATGGCAACCGTTTTTTGTGCCGGATTTTTCAGCGCTTTTAATACGTCAATCATCTGCGAATTATGGACAACGGCACCAAACGGGCAGGAGTGAATACATTTACCGCAGGAAATACATTTATCGTAGTCAATATGTTCAAAGCCGTTTTCATCTTTGGAAATTGCCCCGACCGGACAAGCATCTTCGCATGGAACAGGTGCTTTATTAATGGCAGAATACGGACAATTTGAAGCACATATACCGCATTTAATACATGAAGTTTGATTTATAGTAGCTTGTTTTTCAACGCTTATTGCTTTTTTAGGACAATTTACTTCACAAGGACGGGCAACACAGCCGCGGCACATATCCGTAACGGTATATTGCGTTTTCATACAGGCGGCACACGCTTCCGGTAATACGGAAACCGTAGCCTTTTCAAGCGTTTTGCGGGCAAGGACTTTTTCAGCAAATTCGGACAGCGGAGCATTAACATCTTCATTGACCGGAGTAAATCCCATAGCCGCAAGGCATTGTTCTTTGACTATTTGACGATCTTTTGTAATTGAACCGCGCAAAGCCTTTCCGTTTTCCGGAATAACGGTATTCGGCAAATTATCAATATCGGCAAAAGAGTTTTCCAAAAAACTTTTGGCAACGCCGGTTAAAACAGCCAATCTTAAAAAAGCAGCATTATTTTTGGGATTGAGCATATAATAAATCCTTCCATATAAAATTTAAACTGCGAGTATTATAGCCAAATCTTTAGAAAATGCAAGATGTATTTGAATTTGAAATTTTTGCGGCAGAACAAAAATGCGGAGAGTAGTCATTATCTATGATCGGATATTTTTCTTGACTAACCTTTTTTCGTTGTATAGCTTATTAAACAGAAATTTGTGCCGTTAATGAAAAATATTTTGTGGAGCAGGCGGAATAATGTTAGAAATATGTGCCGAAACTCTAAGCGACTGTCTAAAGCTGTTTCCTTTTTTGTTTTTGACGTATTTATTTTTGGAATATCTGGAACATACTACAACGGATAAAACGGCGGATATGTTGCAAAATTCCGGTAGATTCGGGGCTTTGGTCGGGAGTTTAAGCGGAGTAGTTCCTCAATGC
>CAYOYE010000074.1:0-4741 GCA_964408115.1 uncultured Azospirillaceae bacterium | reverse complement strand
TTCGGCTTAATTTTCTTAATCAAAATAGAGCATAAAGCCGGAGATAAAGTCAAAGCGTTTAACAGCGAAAACATAATTGCCGTTGCAATGGTGACCGAAAACTGCTGATAAATTTTACCGGTAATACCGTCTAAAAAACCTACCGGCACAAAAATAGCCAACAACACACACGAAGTTGCCACCAAAGCACCGGAAATTTCGCTCATAGCTTTCCAAGTTGCTTCATAGGCATTCATTTTTTCGTTTTGCATCAAAAACACTACACGTTCCACCACCACAATGGCATCATCAACCACCGTTCCAATGGCCAACAACAAGGCAAACAGCGTAAACATATTGATACTGTACCCCAACGCCGCCATAACGGCAAACGTACCTAAAACAGAAACCGGAATAGTTAGCGAAGGAATTAAGGTAGAATAAAAATCCTGCAAAAAGAAATAACAAACCGCCACCACCAAAACCAGCGTTAAAATCAACGTCCAAACAACTTCTTCCACCGAAGCGTCAATATATTTAGTAGAATCATAGCTGATATTATACTCTAAATCTTCCGGAAAAAATCCTTGTAATTCGGCCAGCGTTTCTTTTACGCTTTTCATTGTTTCAATGGCGTTAGCACCCGAAGAAAGAGCCAAAGACAACGTTACGGAAGTTTGTCCGTTATACAGACCGGAAATAGCATAATCTTCCATTCCGACTTCTACTCTGGCAATATCTTTCAAGCGCACCAAACCGCCCTGCTCTGCCGTACGGATAATGATATTGTTAAATTCGTCAACCGTTTCCATACGACCGTCAGTTTGTAAAGCATAAATCATCGGGTTAGCTGATTTTGTCGGTACGGACCCCACTTTACCCAATGTCGGCTGATAGTTTTGACCGGATACGGCGTTATAAACTTCATCAACCGTAATATGCATAGCCGCCATTTTATCGGAATTAAGCCATAAACGCATACCTAAACGTGAGCCGTAAACCTGCAGGTTACCGACACCGTTAATTTTAGAAAGCGTACGCTGTATATTGTTATAAATATAGTCGCTTATCTCTTGTTCCGACATTGTTCCTTTAGGTGATAAAAACGTGATAAATCCCAAAATATTAGAAGATTCGCGCTTTACGGTAATACCCTGCCGACTAACTTCTTCCGGCAGTTTTGACGAAGCCTGTTGAATACGGTTCTGCACCTTTACCTGTGCCATATCCGGATCTACACCGGTTTTGAAAGTAACGGTCAGCGTATAGCTGGAATCTTCGGAAGATGAGTTCATATAAAGCATATCTTCCACCCCGTTAATTTCATCTTCCAACGGGATACCGACCGTACGGGCAATAACTTCCGCACTTGCCCCCGGATAAGTGGCGCGAACGGAAATCTGCGGTGGTGTTACTTCCGGATACAGAGCAATAGGCAGCTTCAATAAAGCAATTATTCCGACCAAAACAATAACAATAGAAACCACAAACGCAAAACGCGGACGTTTAATAAAAAAAGCCGAAAACATCATATTCTCCTATTCTGCGGAATTGTTTGTACCAACGTTAGTCGGGTTTACCTTGATACCGGCACGAACTTTTTGCAACCCTTGTACAATAACTTTTTCACCACCGTTCAAACCGAATTTAACGATTTGCATATCATCAACAACATCGCCCAATTCCAAATATTTTTGCTCTACGACATCACCTTCTCCGACAACCATCACATACGACCCGTTCACATCTGCGGATAAGGCAACTTGCGGCACTAAAACCGCCTCTTTTTCGGCAGCAAAACGAATCATTATATCAACATAATTTCCCGAAACCAGCTGATTATCGGCATTTTCCATATCAATATAAACCGGTACGGTTGCCGTTTCCGAATTTACTTCGTTTCCGAAAAACAAATTTTTTGCGGTAGTTGTTTCTATTTTTCCGTTTGGCATAACCACATCAACAAACACATCTTTGGCTTCGTTTGCCTGCCGCATAAAATCCGAACGTTCTTTATCGGTTACGGAAAAAGCCACACGAATAGGCTGTGTTTGTACAATACGCGCCAATTTCGGCGTGCTTGGACCGACCAAATTGCCCTCGCTGACTAAAACCTTACCGATATAACCGGAAATCGGGGCTTTAATCTGAGTATATTCCACATTAAGGCGCGCCAAATCAACGGCAGCTTCTGCGCGTTCCAATGCGCTTTTTGCCTCATCAAGTTCCTTATCCGAAACATATTTTTTCGTATTCAACGCCTTAATCCTTTTATAGTCGCTTTGAGCCTGCTCAAGCGTTGCTTCGGCAGATTTAAGTTCTGCCTTATATTTACGTTGTTCAATCAGAAAAATATCATCGCCCTGTTGCACAAACGCTCCGTCTGCAAACAAAACTTTTTCCAAATAACCGGAAACCTGTGGCACAATATCAACGCTATTAATGGATTCTATTTGCGCGATATATTTCTTTTTGGCGGAAACATCGGCTTTTTTAAGCCCGTTAACCAAAACATGCGGTGGTTCGTTATTCTGCATCATAGCAGAAAAATCCGGCGTAAACCGGCTGTGTAAATACCACCCCAAAGCAATGCAAACAACTGAATATCCGACACGATACCAAATGTTTGACGTATGTATTTTTTTTACATTCATTTATCTAGCCTTTCTTGAAAAATATAATTTTTCGCAAACTAGGAAACTAAAAAAAATAAATCAAGTAAAAAAAATCTTTTGTAACTTTTTTAATGTTTTTGGGTATTATCCGGCAACTGAATTACAATATTAAATTTTGCGCCAGACGGCAATATTGTGCTTGAAATCAACAAGTTATCATTTTCTTTAATTTCCAGACAATCTGCAAGGTCTGCCGGTGTTGCATGATATAAATCAGAATTTGCACCAATTTCGTGCATATAAACCGAGTGCCATTTTCTAATCCAACGTGAAACCGAAGGCGCGGTTACTCCTATAATAGCGGCAATTTCCCGCATAGAAAGTCCGGCTAACCGCAAAGTATGACATATTATTTTGATATATATCGGTTTACCGGCCGGTGCAACCTTTGTAAACTGACAGCCGCAATCCTTGCATTTATACCGTTGCCACCCGAATACTTTACCGTTTTTAATATAGTTCTCACTACCGCATTTTTTACATTTGAGCCGCATATTTTCCTCCGCTGTCGGCAGTATATCATTAAAAAAGTTACATTTCAAGCAACTTTTGCACACTTTAATTCGCCGATTTTGCGCCTTAACCTGCCGTCATTTCAGATAAAGCGAAGACATAGGCTTATTCTTCCAAAATATGCGCTTTAGCATATTCTTTTTGCAGCATTTCGGTCTGAACTTCCGTATAACGTTGAGTTGTTGCCAGCGAAGAATGTCCGAGTAATTCCTGAATTGAGCGCAAATCCGTACCTTCTGCCAACAGCTGGGTAGCAAAAGAATGTCGCAAAGCGTGAGGCGTCAGGGTGTCCGGTAGCCCTAAATAAAGGCGGACTTTTTGTATTTGCCTTTGAATAACGCGCGGACTGACGCGTTCACCTCGCGCCCCCAAAAACAGCGGATCTCCGACATTTAGTTTATACGGACATTCTGCCAGATATGCTTCAATCTGTTGCCAAATAAGCGGTATCAGCGGAACAATCCGCTCCTTATTCCCCTTACCCTTAACGCGTAAATATTCGCTTTTGGCATTAATATCGCCGAAATTTAACGCCAGAGCCTCGGAAATACGCAGTCCGCATCCGTATAGAACGGTAATAACCGCCTTATCGCGCAGTCCCTGCCATTTATCCTTAGCCATATTTTCCATTTCGCCGACCACATTAAACGCGTCTTCTACATCTAATGCTTTCGGCAGAGTTTTAGCCTGTCTGGGCGAAGATATTACCGCGACTGACGGATTTTTGACAATATCGTTTCTATCCAGCCACCGAAAAAAATTTTTGATTGCCGAAATTTCGCGTCCCAAAGAAGATTTATTAATATTTTGCGCCGCTCTAATACTTAAAAATCGCCGAAAATCGCGCACTTCAAGTTTTTCCAAATCGGCAACGGATACCGTTTTCGTATCTTTAATATCGCGTAAAAAAAGTGCCAAATCACGCGAATATCCGTCCAGTGTATGTGGCGAATACATACGTTCTTTGGCTAACCACTTTTGCCACTTGCCGATTAAGTTCAGCAAATCTGCATCAGCATAAAAATTTATCGCTTCTTTCACGTTTTATTTTATAACCTCATCTTTGTATAAGCCAAACAAAACGCCGCGAGGCATCCAGCCGCGTATATTATCAAATTTAATCAAACACATACCGTCAGCGTTCGGGCATTTATCAATTTCGCCCACCACGCCGTCTTCAACTTTGGCTATCACTTTAGCATCAGCATCCGGCTTTGCATAAATATTGTTTTCCCCCGGATTAATCACCTTAACAAAACGGCGACTGGAAAGCATAGCTTTATGCACCCAGGTTTCCGAACCTTCCCAATCCCGAATCTTGCGCCAAAGTTCAAATTCGGCAATAATTTCCACCGGAGCTCCCTTTTGTTTATAGACCCACTCTATCGGATATCTGCTCCCCGGACCGGAGCGGACGTTTATCAGGCTTGAGCGCAACGAAACCATACGCGGCAAGGCTAATCCGGTTTCGCTTTCATCTTCTTCGGCATGTACGACACCGATTATTCCCACCGAAAGTAACAACGCCGTTAATGTAATAAATAAAGACTTCATTTTTATTCCTTTTTTACTTA
>CAYOYE010000073.1:0-4768 GCA_964408115.1 uncultured Azospirillaceae bacterium | reverse complement strand
TTAAGATTAAAAAATAAGGTAGTCGTTAAAATCAACGGCGGACATTCTGAAAACAAGCGTTAAGCCTTGGGGGTAAAATTGAGCACTATTGCGGCATTAGATATAGGAACATCTAAAGTCTGTTGTATTATAGCCCATGTTAGCCGCGACAAAAAAATAAAGGTCGTAGGATATGGGTATAATGCCGCACATGGGATTCGCAACGGCGTTATTACCGATATTAATCAGGCGACAATGTCGGTGTGTAATGCTGTTGAAGATGCCGAACAAAAGGCTAATGAACGGATTGACAGCGTTATTTTAAATGTATCGGGAGATAAGACTTCCAGCCGGTTGCGAAATGCCACAATCCCTTTGCGCCGCAATCGTCCGGTTAGCGAAATAGATATAAATAAAGTTTTAGAGCGTGGATTAAGTAAGGTTAATGTTGAAAATAACGAACTTATCCATTGTTTGCCGACAAATTATAAAATAGACGGCGGTGAGGATGTTAAAGATCCGATGAATATTTACGGTGATGAATTGTCGGTAAATATTTTATTGGGTATGTATCCCAGCACGCTGTATCGGAATTTAGCTTCGGTTGTAGAAGCTGCCCATCTGGATATTGAAAATAAAGTGTTGTCAGCGTATGCGTCCGGTATGTCCTGTTTAGTAGAAGATGAACGTGAATACGGCGCAACCGTTGTTGATATTGGCGGCGGTACAACGAGTATTGCCACATTTAAAAACGGTTTCCCTACGGCATTTTCCACAATTCCGGTCGGCGGTATTAATATTACGCGCGATATAACGCAAGGATTAACGACTTCATTTGCGCATGCCGAAGATTTGAAAACGCGACATGGATGTGCTTTTTGCGTTACGCATGATGAATATGAAAATATAAATGTTTATCCGTTAGGCGAAGAAGACGACAGTTCTATCAGACAAGTACACCGTTCGGATTTGATTCGGATTATTGCGCCGCGGGTTGAAGAAATGTTTGAATTGATTGATCGCAAACTTACCGAGCAGGGTTTGAAAAATCAACGTAATCATCGGGTGGTTTTAACCGGCGGGTGTAGCCAGTTGACAGGTATTCGTGATGTTGCGGCTCTGATTTTGGATAAACAGGTGCGTTTAGGCGGTCCGCGTAACATTATCGGTATACCGGAAAACTTAAACAATAATCCGATTTTTGCTACGGCGGTCGGTTTGTTGATGTTTGCTACGCACAATATAGAATGTAAACCGCGTAAGATAGTCAATCATCCGGTTGGTGGCGACAGCAAATTGTCTAAAATATTTAATTGGATAAAGCAAAATTCTTAAAATGGTAACTAAAACTTAATTTATTTTAGTTATATTATCTCAAGTAATAAAAAAAGTTTTAATCGGGAGAAGAACTGATGTCAATAAATCTGGGTGTAGCGGATACAGCAGTATCTTATTTAAAACCTCGTATTGCCGTAATCGGCGTAGGGGGCGGTGGCGGAAATGCCGTTAATAATATGATTGCGCAAAATTTGGAAGGTGTTGATTTTATTGTGGCCAACACCGATGCGCAGGCTTTGGCACATTCTACCGCCAGCAAGAAAATACAGCTGGGTCTGGAAATCACTCAAGGACTGGGTGCCGGCGCGCGTCCGGAAATCGGTAAATTGGCAGCCGAAGAAGCAAAAGATAAGATAGCCGAAGCGCTGGACGGCGTGAATATGGTGTTTATTACGGCAGGTATGGGCGGAGGAACAGGCTCCGGTGCTGCTCCGGTTGTTGCGCATATTGCTAAAGAAAAGGGAATCCTTACGGTCGGAGTCGTAACCAAGCCGTTTAGCTTTGAGGGACGGAAACGTATGGAAATTGCCGAGTCTGCCTTAGATACCTTTATTAAAGAAGTGGACAGTATTATCATCATACCGAACCAAAATCTGTTCCGTATTGCAGATGAAAATACCACATTGGCAAATGCCTTTATGCAGGCGGATAATGTATTATATTCAGGTGTGCGTTCTATTACCGATTTAATGATGATGCCGGGGCTGATTAATTTGGATTTTGCCGATGTTAAAAACATTATGCAGGACAAAGGCAAGGCCATTATGGGTACGGGTGAGGCCGAAGGTAAAGGTCGGGCTCAGGATGCTGCCCGTCAGGCTTTGGCAAATCCGTTGTTGGATGATTGTTCTATGTTGGGTGCTAAAGGTGTACTGATTAATATTACCGGCGGTACGGATATAACCTTGCCGGAATTGGATGAAGCAGCCAACACCATTAAGGAAGAAGTCGGTGATGATGCTAATATTATTTTCGGCTCAAGTTTTGACGAGGGGCTGGCGGGAAAAATTCGCGTATCTATTGTGGTTACCGGTATTAATGACGGACAACCGCAAAAAGAAGCAACTCCGCGGATTAAAGAAGCTACTTTGATTGACCAGAGCTATGACGGAACACTTGTCCCGACCGTTAATCTGGAAGATGAAGTTATACAGCAGGCCGCAGAAGAAACCGTAGACGAGCCTTTGAGCGAAGAGGAACCGGATCCGATTGATTTGAACGTACCTTCTGATAATACTGACGAGACAATTCAAAGCATTTTGGAAGATGATTTTGCCGGTTTGGATAAATCGGCAGAATTACCGGACGTGCCGCAAGCATCTTCGTTGTTTAATGCCATTATCAACGGCGCAAATAAAGATGATGAAGCCGAAGAAAGCGAATTTGATTTTAAGTCGGCTGCACCTAAAAATGATTTTTTTGCCAGCAGCACCGTATTGCAGAATGTAGCAGAAAAAGACGAAGAACCGGTTTTGTTTAAAGATAATGATGTTTCTGTCTTTAAGGATACCCGTCATGACGAGCCGGAACCTGTTGAAGAACCGACAGTGGAAGAGGAAAGCCGCCCGACTTCGTTTATAGAAAGAGTTATCGGTATGCGCCGTAAAAAAAGTAACGAGGAAGATAAAGTTCGGGATACTTTTGTAAAGTTTTCGGACGAAGATGATTCCGTTGACGGTAAAGATGATTTGGATATTTCCGAAAATGAACTGGATATACCGACTTTTTTGCGCCGCGGTAAATAGACGTTTAGATATGAATAAAAAACTGCCCGAATTTTCAGGGCAGTTTTTTTGTGCTTGATTTTGTTTTATTCAAATACAAATTTCAGACTATTACTATTTCCGCTACATAGACTTGCTGCTTTAGAAACCGAAACCGGAAAGGAATTTGAGCCTTGGTCACAATCATAACCTGCACCACACTCAAAAGCATGTGAAAGTGAGCCAAGGGTAACACCTACCAGACCTTGGGTACTCTGTCCCCAGTCCTGTGTCAATAGTTCTATGCAGGCATCTTCAGGTATGCTATCATAGCGAATTTGAAAATAATTAACATAACTATCCCCACTTGGATCACCCTCATATCTTAGTTTCCCTATATCCATTGATCCACCGAAAGGATTTATCATATAGCTTCCGGAACCACCGTCAATAAATACGTCATCCGGCGCCAGTTTGGCCTTTTGCACAACCGTATCGTTTAAGCCCTCATAGTTTTCTTGTGAGGCATAAAGAGTTCGCACATTTGCCGAAATCTGTGATATCTGATCAATTGTTTTGTTAATCTTAAATTTGGTCATGGCTTTGGAATATCCGGCAATACCGCCAACCGAAAGAACCCCAATAATTGCCAAAACGCCGAGCATCTCAATCATTGAACGTCCGTATTGCAACACACTCCGTACGTTCCTCGTG
Source organism: uncultured Azospirillaceae bacterium (assembly GCA_964408115.1). Classification (GTDB taxonomy): domain Bacteria; phylum Pseudomonadota; class Alphaproteobacteria; order RF32; family CAG-239; genus RUG410. Next base: position 1,034 of record CAYOYE010000073.1, on the reverse strand, counting down.
CCTTGAATAAAGTTCTTGAAGGTTGTATTTTTTGCCGGATTTTGCAAGGCAAATTTGTGTTTGTTTAGGCTCTCAACCCCAGAATCTGCAGAGAGAGAGAGAGCATTTTTGCTAAGCCTTTTTGTGAGCTGAAAAGCATCTTAATTTCTCCTGTTATAAATTGATTTACAACCGAAACTATAGCAAATAATACTTAAATATCCGTTAAATTTTATTTTGCCGAGAATACAAAAAAGGCTTTGTTACTATAACAAAGCCTTAAAATTGGTGGTCCCAACGAGATTTGAACTCGTGTTTTAGCCTTGAGAGGGCCGCGTCCTAGGCCACTAGACGATGGGACCATGGACAATGCACTCTTTCTAGCCTATTTTATCCGATATTGCAAGCGTTTTTTTATATAATATCAACATTGCGCCAGTTTAACAGGTTTTCGGCTACGTCTTTAACATAATCACCGCGCCGGTTTTGATAATCCAGATAATACCCATGTTCCCACACGTCAATAACCAAAAGCGGCTGATGATTGAATATAAGCGGATTATCGGCATTTGCCGTAGAATAAACCAGCAGATTGTTTTGTTCGTCTAAAGCCAGCCAAACCCAACCGCTGCCGAACTGATTAACGGCTTTTCCTTGCAATAACAAAATAAAGTCCTCATACGAACCGAAATCTTTTGCAATATGCTTTAAGGTGTTTTCGGTCGGACGACTGCCGTTTGGCGTAAGGGACTGCCAGTAAAAGTTATGATTCCAAACCTGAGCGGCATTATTGTAGATTCCGCTAAACTCCGGTTTGCCATGCGTGGCCCGAATAATATCTTCCAATGATTTATCGGCAAATTTGCTGCCTTTAATTAAATCGTTGAGCTTGTCTACATATCCCTTATGATGTTTCAAATAATGAAACTCTACGGTACGTTGCGAAATATACGGTTCTAAAGCGTTTGTCGGATAATTTAGCTCCGGTAACTTAAACATTTTTTCCTCCATGTTATTGTTGTTGCGCATATATATAATATTTTTTTTACACTTTG
>CAYOYE010000072.1:0-4844 GCA_964408115.1 uncultured Azospirillaceae bacterium | reverse complement strand
TATAATTCGGTTATTCCGTTGCCCGTTGCCTCTTTTAGAGATTATATGAATTTTGAAGATAACGATATCCGTATTTATGAGGTATATCACAAACCGGCACCGTTCTTTTCAAGCAATATCGTTATTCCGGTGCATGCGGGTAAAGCCCTGAATAATCCGGCGGCTAAAAGTTTGGATATGTTAATGCCGGGAGATGATACCGGAGATAATATCTCGCTAAAGAACAAAACTTTTGCCGAATTAACGGTAATGTATTGGATGTGGAAAAATTCTAAAGCAAAGTATGTCGGTTTAATGCACTATCGCCGTAGTTTTGTAATACGCGGTAATACGTTTGATTGTCAGGATTATTTATGCTCTATCGGGCTGAATATGAAGAATGTTGCAAAATTGTTGTTGCAATATGATATTATATTGCCGAAAAAGTCGTTTGTTATTCCGTCTATTTATCAGCACTATTTAGATAATCACTTTAAAGAAGATATAGATATGGCGCTTGATTATATCCGACAACATTATCCGGAGATGAAAGATGATATTGAACCGGCTCTGTATGTAACGAAAGGGTATTACGGTAATATGTTTATTATGAAAAAACAAATACTGAATGAATATGCCGCCTGGTTGTTTGAAATTTTGTTTGCTCTGGAAGATAAACTTGATTATTCACAACGTTTTAACAAAACTTGGGGCAAATTTACAATGGACACTAATCAATACCAGTTGAGAGCTCCTGCTTATTTGAGCGAAAGATTGTTTAACGTGTGGATTCACCATAATCGCGATAAATACAGAATAGGCGAGCTTGATGTTGTTATCAGATAGAGCGGAGAACTTGTTTTGGATATCTTAAAACGCTTTGGCCTTGCTTGTATGTTTCGGCAACAAACATATTTGTTGCCTTTAACATTGTATTGGTATCAGGCAAACGGTCTTTCCGCCGCTGATTTTGTTTCCATACAAGGATTATTTATTCTTTTGGGACTTTTTGTGGAAGTGCCGAGCGGTTATATTGCCGATATGTTTTCCAAAAAGTTTGTTTTGCTGTTTTCTTTTATGCTTTTTTTATTGCGAAGTATTTTATGGCTTAATTTTAACGGCTTATGGGTGATTCTGCTGGGGGAAATGCTGGTGTTGTTATCCCGCAGTTTTTTTCAGGGCGTTTATGACAGCTATGTTTATGAATATTTGAACACACAGGGAAAAACGGCACAGATAGTTAAATATTGCGGAATGGTAACCTCCTTTATCAATATCGGTACGGGTACGGCCAGTTTGTTATGTAGCGCATTGTATCCGCGTTTTTCTTTATATGTATTGTTATGGCTGGAATTTACGGCAACGGTTATTGCTATTGTTTTAATGTCGTTTGTGCCGAATATTAAGGTGCCGCAAAAACATAAAAACCTGAAAAAGCGCTGTCAGGAAGTAATCCGGACCGTTACGACCACGTTATCGGATGGCAGAGTTAATCATTATATTGTGCTTTCTGCCGTATTTGCTTCTTCTACCTATGTTTTTATTTGGAGTTTTCAACCGATAATGAAGGCTACCGGAGTTGCCGCATGTATGTTTGGGGTAGTTTACTTCTTCAATTTTTTATTTCGGGCATTGGCAAGCTATTTTGCCAAAGACATTATCGGTAAGTTAGGATATGGCAAATTAGCCTTATTGGTTAGCTTTCATATCTTTTTTTCGTTAGCAGGTATGGTGTTGTCATTTTGGCTTAAAATGCCGATACTGACGCTTTTGTTTATCTTTTTTATCTGTTTAGGCATAGGTTTGCAGTTGGCATTTAATATTATGACAACCGCAAAAATTCAGAAAATTGCCGCAGATGAAGTACGGGCAACAAAGTCATCTACCAATAATATGGTATCGCAAGGTGTTTCCGGAATTATCTTATCGTCATTTAAGTTTATCACAAACGAGAGTGATTTTTTATGGGGATATATCAGTGTGTTTATTGTATATACGCTAATTTTATCTGTTTTTTATTTATGGAGAAGGCATAAAAATGTTAATGCGTAAAAAATATATAGCTATAACGGCAGGTGTACTGCTGGTTTTTGGGGCGTCATATTGGCATTTCCCCAAAGCAAGTCCGGCTAAAACGATAGAAATTTATGAAGTATATCATCGCTTAACCCCGATATATCAAAATGATATTGTGATACCGATACACGCCGGTAGGGCATTGAATAAAAAATATGGAGAGCCGTTAAAAGATTTGATGATAGGTGATGATACCGGAGATAATATTTCGCAAAAAAACGATACATATTCCGAACTTACGGCGCTATATTGGATGTGGAAAAATTCTACGGCCGATTATGTCGGGTTAATGCACTATCGGCGGCAGTTTATTCTACCGCATCCCGAAACGGAATGTAACGGCGATAAGCTGTGTGAATTCGGTTTAACTAAAGATAACGTACAGAATTTGTTGCAGAAATATGATATAATCGTACCGGAAAAACAAAAAGCCTTAATGTCGGTTTATTTTCATTATAAAATGCACCATGGTAATGAAGATTTGGATGATGTTTTGGATTATATCGGAAAACATTATCCGGATATGGGCAAAAGCGTGGCACAGGTAATGAACGCGGATTCCTCCTACCCCTGCAATATGTTTATAATGAAAAAAGAATTGGCAGATCAATATGCAGAGTGGATGTTTGAAGTTCTTGATGCCGTAGCAGACGGTATAGAAAAAAGACATCTGGCAGAAGATGATAAGGCGTTTGTTAATGAAAATGATGACAGTAAATATTGGAAGTCATATCGTTATAGGCACCGTTCTCCGGGGTTTATTTCCGAACGCTTATTGACAATTTGGTTGGATAATTATTGCCGTAAAAACAGCTGCAAAATAAAAGAAGTACCGCTTTTTGTGGATAATAGCCTTGTAGACGTTATGCGCCGTTCAAGATAAAATTGAGGAGAAAAATATGCCGAACATAAAAAAATCGTTAGTTCTGTTGTTGGCGGTTGCCTTATTTGGTATTGGTGCAAATTTTGGTTATAATTATCGGCAGGCACAACGTTTTTCTGCGCCTAACGTAATTGTCGGGGCAGGGCTGTCCGGTGTGGTTTTGGCAGAGCGTATTGCCAACGATAGCGGGCAGAAAGTGTTGATAATTGAAAAGCGTAATCATATAGGCGGTAATGTTTATGATTATAAAGATAAAAACGGTATTACCGTACAAAAATACGGGATTCACGCTTTTCATACCAATGATGAAAATGTGTGGAATTATTTGAGCCGGTTTACCAAATGGCACAATTATAGACATCAGGCACTGGCGGAAACTTCTCGCGGATTAGTTAATTTTCCGGTTAATCTGCATACGATTGAACAATTATTTGATAAAGATTTTTCTACAAAATTTATTACCAAACTTTTAGATAAATTCGGCGAAGGCAACAAGATTTCAGTCAGCGATTTGCAAAATGACGGTGATGAAATTTTGCAACAAGGGGCAACCGTTCTGTATGAAGAATTGTTCAAAAACTATACTATGAAACAATGGGGAATGAGCGTTGATGAGGTTGATCCGTCGGTTATTGCGCGTGTGCCTGTTTATTTAAATTATAACGACTATTATTTTACGGACAAATATCAGGGAATACCGGCAAACGGATATACGACTATGGTTAAAAAAATGCTTGATAATCCTCTTATTACGGTTATAACCGATACCGATTGGTTTACCGTACGCGATAAAGTAAAGTATGAAAGGCTGTTTTTCAGCGGTCCGATAGATGCGTTTTTTGATTATAAATTCGGTGAACTGCCATATCGTAGTTTGCGCTTTACCACAAAAGAATTGCCGCAAGAATATTATCAGCCGACAGCACAGGTAAACCACCCGAATCACCAAAGTATGACACGCTCTATTGAACATAAGTATATTTTAAACGAAAAATCTCCGGTAACCGTTGTGTCTTTTGAATATCCGCAGGCATACGATGGAACAAACGAGCGGTACTATCCGATAAATAATTCGGAAACGGCGGATTTATACGCTAAATATCTGGCTTTGGCGAAAAATTATCCGAACATATATTTTGTCGGGCGCTTGGGCGATTATAAATATTATAATATGGACCAAACGGTTGCCCGAGCCTTACAGTTATATAACGAAGTGTTTAAAAACTAACGTAAGCAGTTTTAACGCAATAAATCGTGCTTGAAATAAGTAATTGTTCTATCTAATCCCTCATCAAGTGATATTTGCGGATTCCAGCCTAAAACCGCTTGAGCTTTACTTATATCAGGTTTACGTTTTGTCGGATCATCTGCCGGTAGTTCCCTATGAACAATTTTAGATTTGGTCGGGATTTTGGCGGCCAGAATATCGGCAATTTCGTTGATAGTGTGTTCTTGTGGATTTCCTACATTAACAGGGCCGGTAAAAGTTGCAGCCGATTGCATCATGCGTATAAGACATTCAACCGTATCATCAACATAGCAAAACGAACGTGTTTGATTGCCGCTGCCATAGACGGTTACATCTTTATTTTGCAACATCTGGCAAATAAAATTGCTGACAATTCGTCCGTCATCATTGCGCATATTAGGTCCGTAGGTGTTAAAAATGCGCACAATTTTAATAGGTAGCCCGTAAACACGCTGATAACTGAAAAACAAACTTTCGGCACAACGCTTTCCCTCATCATAACAAGAGCGAATACCAATAGGGTTAACATTACCGAAATAATCTTCCGTTTGCGGATGTACTTGCGGTTCTCCATAGATTTCGGAGGTGGAGGCCTGTTACGAGTTGGAACGAGTCAAGCAACGGTTTGTATCAGGGTATAAAAGTTTATGCAACAAG
>CAYOYE010000071.1:0-4952 GCA_964408115.1 uncultured Azospirillaceae bacterium | reverse complement strand
CCGGTTGAAGAATATTGCGACAAATACCACGCAAGACATCAGCGTACATACAAAGATTTTAATTTGTCGTTTGACTTTTTCGGGCGCACGTCAAGTCCGCAAAATCAGGAAATTACCTATCATATTTTTACACAGCTGGATAAAAACGGATTTATTACCGAAAAAACAATGAAGCAGGTTTATTCGGTTGATGATAAAATGTTTTTGGCAGACCGCTATATTACAGGCACTTGTCCGCATTGCGGTTATGAAAAAGCCCGCGGTGATCAATGTGAAAACTGTACCAAAGTTTTAGAACCTACCGATTTGATTGATGCTCGCAGTACGATTTCGGGTAGTAAAAATCTGGAAATAAGAGAAACAAAACATCTGTTTTTGAATTTGCCGAAAATTGAAGAAAAATTGGTTGAATGGCTGAAAACAAAAGAGGCTTTTTGGCCGGATGTTGCTTATTCTATTGCTAAAAAATGGGTAAAAGAGGGGTTGCAACCTCGGTGTATTACCCGAGATCTGAAATGGGGATTTCCGGTAAACAAACCGGGGTTTGAAGATAAAGTCTTTTATGTGTGGTTTGACGCTCCTATCGGATATATCGGCATAACAAAACAATGGTCAGACGAAAATCCTGCGGAACGCAATTGGAAAGACTGGTGGATGAACGAAGATGTTAAGTATGTGGAATTTATGGGCAAAGATAACGTGCCGTACCATTCCATAACTTTTCCGGCAACTCTTTTGGGAACAGGCGAAAATTTCAAAAAAGTGGATTTTCTGAAAGGTTTGAGTTATCTGACCTTTGAGGGCGGGAAATTTTCTAAATCGGAAAACAGAGGTGTGTTTGCCGAAGATGCAGTCAAGGAATTTCCTGCCGATTATTGGCGCTATTGGTTGATGGCAAATGCGCCGGAAGGTTCGGATTCTTCATTTACGTTTGATAGTTTTGCCGGTACGGTGAATAAAGATTTGAACGGCGTTTTGGGTAATTTTGCGCAACGTGTTTTGAAAATGACAGCATCAAAATTAGGAGCAACGGTTCCGGCCGGCGGAGAGCTGCGGGAGATAGACAGAGAATTGATTGCAACGCTACAGGCAAGAACCAAAGATTACTTCAAATATATGAACGAAATGGAATTTCGGAAAGCCGTTGCCGAATTGCGCGCAATTTGGGTTGAGGGAAATAACTATATTTCTACGACAGAGCCATGGACCGTTATTAAAGAAGACGAAACAAGAGCGGCAACGATACTGCGTTTGTGCTTGAATTTAATTCGTATATTTGCCGTATTGTCCGCGCCTTTAATGCCGGAAACAGCCCAAAAAATGCTGGATAAATTCGGTTTGTCTTTAGAAAATGTGCCGAGCTTGCAGGGTTTTGATATTGCAACGGAAATAAACGCCTTGCCGGTTGGTAGTTCGTTTGAAGTCGGTGATCCTTTGTTTGAGCGGATTTCTCCGGAGAAAATCGCTGAATTACAGGAGAAATATAAGGGAGGAAAATAGTGATGTTCAGTCGTGACAGACGAGATGGGCTTGACGGTGTGGTCGGAGTTATTCACAGTATAGTGATGTTTATAACTTTTCCGTTTAGAAAATGGTGGTTGATTTTGGCTCTGGTTGTTATTTTAGCCGCTCTTCCTTTTTTGTTTGGAGTTACGGTTGATAATTTTGCCGGTTGGTACAAAGAAAAACTGCATTATGACGAAATTGTAGAAGTTATTAAAAATACAAAATCTTCTTTTGTGACCAAAAAACAGGCTATGCAAAATTCATTACACGAACTGTTGCCGAGTGTTCCTGCCGCGCAGCAACCTAAACAGCAGACCGAAAAGAAAGTTAAAAAAGACAAAGAGTTCGTATCTTGGAACGTGGCTAAATTTCGGCATGCCAAATATAAAGAACAGCCGAAAGCCAAAGCGGTAAAAGTACAAGCCGAAGCGGTAGAAAATACGGATTTCAAAAAATGGGAAATAGAACAGCAGAAGAAAAAAGTAACAGTCGCTAATTCGGTTAAAAATACCGTAGTGAATACAAACGGAAATGCTTATGTTAAAAATGCGGCTAAAGAAAAAAAAGAACTATTTAGCGATATCGGTTTAGAAAAATATTATGTAAAAAAAGAAAATTTACCGCTGGAATATGTCAGCGAACCGGAGCAGTTGTTCGGATATGCGGAAATTATAGATGCCAATAGTTTGCAGATTGATGAACGGTTTGTTTATCTATACGGGATATATTCCGATCCGTCAGAGTATGATACGGCGGCAGCCGAGCGTTATTTACACGATATAGCCGATGGAAAAAAAATTGACTGTAAAGTGGTAGCCTATACGCACAGTACAAACAGCGCAACGGCACTATGTTTTGTCGGTGGCGACTTTATCAATCGTTTGTTGGTTGATAAAAATCTGGCTAAAAACGTGGCATTACGTTAGGTTGAGGAAGTAAGATGTGGCAACCGGTCTTTATGATTAGCGGATATATTTTAGGGCTTTTGGGGTTGATTATGCTGATACCTGCCGGAGTTGATATGTCTTCTACGGATATGAGTTGGTCGCCGTTTTTGACAGCCTCAACAGTTTCGGTTTTTTTCGGCTTTTCGCTGTTTCTGTCAAATTATACCAAAGTAGAAAAAATTACGCTAAAACAAGCATATTTGGTAACAACAATAAGCTGGTTGATGTTGGTATTGTTTTCGGCCCTGCCGTTTATTTTGTATGATGTTGCCGATGTAACGGATGCTCTTTTTGAGGCGACTTCCGGCGTTACGGGGACGGGCGCAACAATTATGACAGATGTAGAGATTTTGCCACGCTCAATTTTGTTGTGGCGTTCTATTTTGAATTATGTCGGGGGTTTAGGTGTGGTTATCTTTGCTGTGGCATTGTTGCCGTTTTTAGGAATTGGCGGTATGCAGATGTTTCAGCGGGAAAATTCGGATTCAAACGATAAATTTATGCCTAAATTCAGCTACATAGCTAAAAGAATAATGCTGGTGTATTTTTTGTTGTTGATGGTTTGTGCCTGCATGCTGTTTTTGTGCGGTATGGGGTGGTTTGACGCAATTAATCATGCAATGTCAGCTATCGGAACAGGCGGATTTTCAACAAAAAACGATTCTATAGCCTATTTTAACAGCGCGTTATTGGAAACGGTATTAATGTTTTTTATGTTGGCAGGGGCGTTGCCGATGACATTTTATATAATGCTGTTTAGAGGCGTAGCACCCGATAAAAACCGGCAGGTCGCCGTATTTTTGAAAACCGTATTCGTTATCGGCATAGCGGTTGGGATTTGCTTGTATGCCGGCTCGGAATATTCTTTAGTGCAGTCGCTGCACCATAGCTTTTTTAACGTAATTTCCATAATCACGACAACGGGATTAACCTCCGGTAATTTTATTGCCTGGGGTGTTTGGACAACTGCCGTATTTATGATGCTTTCATTCGGTGGCGGCTGTACCGGTTCAACCAGCGGCTCGGTTAAGGTTTTTCGGTGGCAGACAATTTATGCTTTTTTGCGTAAATATATGTTGTCGGCAATAGAGCCGAATCGTGTAGTTCCCTTAAAAATAGGGGAAATAAGCGCGTCCGAAAAAGTTACTATGTCGGTATTTGTTTATTTGTTTTTATTTATTATTTGCGTGATGTTTTTAGCAGTAGTCGTTAGCTTATGCGGCGTTGATTTTAATACCTCGTTAGCGGCAGTGGTGGCGTGTATGACTAATGTCGGTGTCGGTAGTGTGGAGATTATCGGTCCGCATGGCAATTTTGCGTTTTTTTCGGATATTGTTAAATATATGCTTTGTTTTGCTATGTTTTTAGGGCGTCTTGAAGTTGTTACGGTGTTAGCAATCTTTTCCAAATCATTTTGGCGTAACTGATTTTTGCTTATAATAGTTTAAGATGTAAACGCGTATGGCACTTGATAGATTAGCTTTTTTGCGGCTTTTATCTATGGCGGTTATCAGCTTGTTGACCGTAGTGCTTTCGGCAGTAGCTATGTTTTGCAATTCGGCGTAAAATTCATCTTCCAGACTAATACTGGTAGCGTGGCGACCGGCAATTAAAACGGATTTTTTCAGCATTATTTTTTATTGCGGAAGTTGTCAAAAGAAATGATTTGCGCATCGCTACCGGAGGCTGCCGAAGGAACGGCGGTTGAACTTTCGGTTTCGGGATCTTCTTTATTGAAAGTTAAGCCGAATTTAGCGTGCGGATCGGCAAAATAAGTGATGGCATCATAAGGAATGGTTATAGTCTGCAAGATACCGCCAAAACTTAAATCAACCGAAAAATTATTGTGACGAACTACCAGATTATCAAACTGATTTTGCAGTACGATAGTCATACTTTCCGGATATTGTGCTTTAAGTTTTTGTGAAATAACCGTTCCGGCAAAATCGGTGCGGAAAGTAATGTAAAAGTGGTTTTCGCCAGGTAATCCCTGTTCTTCAACAATTTTCAGGGCATAATATACAACGCTGCGTAGCGATTTTTCTACCAGTTCGTCATAGTCAATAGCATTTATAAATTTCACCATTTTCAAACCCGTTCAAAACTTGTTTAATAATGTTATGAGCCGTTCTGTTGCTAGGTGGCTCATCCCCCACTTTGCACTAACCAAAGCACAAAGGATTTAAGTTTGTTGCCTTAACTTAAGCAGCTACAGCAACCGGTGCAAAATTATCATTTGCATTCATTTATTTTTGAACCGCTAACGGTGGTATCTCGCCGAACACAACGATTATCTTTATTATACACTGTCAAACCTGGTTCACCCCCGTAAATGGTGGAGGTGCCGGGTACTGCCCCCGGGTCCAATGTACCTATTTCATAAGGTCTCTGGTGTCATAGTCAGTTGCCTGACGGTAAGAATAATATTATTATTTTAGAAAAAATCAAGTATAATCAAAAGCAATTATGCAAATAAAACAAACAACCATACATATAAAA
>CAYOYE010000070.1:0-5029 GCA_964408115.1 uncultured Azospirillaceae bacterium | reverse complement strand
GGCGATAAGATAATTATTAAACATCACCCGTTGTGGAAAGAACCGACTATAGAAACGGAAAACCTGTATAACTATTTGGGCGTTTTATTAAAAGTTGAAAATTATCAGTTTGGATTGATTAACCGGAATCGCTATATTATAGAGCTGTATCACAAAGATAAAAATAAGAGAATCCCGCTCTATATATGTACAGGCAGTCGCAATGTGAGAGGAATTTGGGAATATTATGCCGAAAAATTAAAGATGCCGGCGCTGTTTATGACCGATCATGGCTTGATTTCACGCCATTATAACGAGTTGCATAACACCTTAAAGGATATGGCAAAAAAGTGGCATCTGAAAACGTTATATCACAATGATGAGGATATGCCTCCTTCGGTGAAATATACAATCAAGAAAAATAAGGCAATAGTAAAAGAAAAATACCTGTTTTTTGATGTTTACAGCATTTTGGCATTTATCGGGCTGATTATGCTGGGAACTCTGCTGGGGTATGCTTTGTGGAACTATATGTTTATTATACCTTATATCGGAATTTGGGGATTGGCAGGAGGCGTAGCCGTTTGTGTGGCGTTAATTCTGTTTTCGCTGATAATTATTTTGAGCAAAGATGTTTTAATCGTTACGGAAAATGACGTTATTTTAGGACATAATTTATTGTTTTTGCGTATGAATGCGGATATTTTGCCGAAAAATAAAATAGAAGCGGTGGATATCGGGCATAATCCGACTACCGAGAGATATTATCTTTCGGTTATTTCGCACGATAAAAATATTGTGTTCGGTAAAAATATGCCGATAGACGATTTGCGCTGGGTGCGAGGTTTTATTATTCGCGAAATTGTTAAATAAGTGTAGGAAATTCAAAAAAGATTTGCTTTACGGCTCTTTTTTTGTTATTGATAATTCAAGTTTATTGAGATAAGGGGTAAAACTATGGAAAAAAACGTAAAAGAACAGAAAAATAAAAAGAAAAACATTAAGTCGGCAGCTAAAGCCCAAAAATCGGTAGAACAAAAAAACGTTGTTAAACGCGATAATTCGGATGTTAATCCGGAATTTACGGACGCCTTTATTCAAGAGGTTAATGAAGATGTTAAAAACGATAATTTTCGGGTTATGTGGAACCGTTACGGCATCTTTGTAATTTCTTTTGTGGTTATTGCCGTTTGCGCCGCCGTTTCTTTTGATAAAATCCGCAGCTGGAAAATACAACAAAATCAGCGCGAAACGGAAAATTATATGCTGGCAGCTCAGGTGCAGGAAAATCCGGAAGATACCATTGCTTCTTTGCAAAATATAAATAAATATAATCAGGGTATTTTCGGCGATTTTGCCCGTTTACAAATTGCAAACGTTTTGTTAGGTCAGCAGAAAAATGAGGAGGCTTTTGCCGAGTTGCAGGGGCTGATTGATGATAAGCAGGTAAACGAAGAAGTTAAGCAAATTGCTTTAATTAAACTGGCAACCTATAAAGTTGACGAATTACCTTTTGCCGAAATGAAAAAAATGTTGCAGCCGGTTATGGATGCTAATAACTCGTGGACACCGCTGGCCAATGATTTGTTGGCTATGGCCGCTATTCGTGACGGGGATTTGCAAACGGCAAAAGAAATATATGACAATTTATTGAAGGTTAAGGATTTACCTGAAGGTTTCAGAGCCAAAGTTCAGGATATTTTATCGTCTATAAGTGATATGTAATAAAATTACGGTGATTAAATGTTGAAAAATAGAATATTAACAAACGGCTTTTGTTCGGCGGTGGTGTTGTTGGCGGTAACGGCATGTTCCGGTGATAAGGTTTTACCTGAAGGAAAACGCATAGCCGTGCTTTCAACCGTTCCGGAAGTGGCAACGGAAATAACAAAAGGTGTAAAAGCCGTAACCGTTCCGGCAGCCGAAAACGTTTTAGTGTGGTCGCAAAGTGATATGAATGTTCAACATTTAGTGCCTAATTTGACGGTAGAAAGTGAATTTAAAAAACAATGGTCTGAAAATTTCGGAAAGGGAAGCTCTAAACGTGATTTCCTAATCTCTAAGCCGTTGATTGCCGACAATGTTATTTATACGCTTGATGCTGACGGAATTATATCGGCATTTAGCTTAAATGACGGGAGTAAAAAATGGAAAACCGCTTTAGAGGCCGAAAATAAGTATGTGCATGATACCGCGCTTAAAGGTGTCGGTTTATCTTTAGATAACGGCACAATTTTTGCAACAACAGGTTATGGTGAGGTTTATGCCGTTACGGCGGATAAGGGAGAGCTGAAATGGCATAAATCCGTAGGCTCTCCGCTACGGATAGCACCTATGACGGCAGACGGAAAAGTTTTTGTGCAAGGTGCCGATAATCATTTTTATGTGCTGGATGCCCAAAACGGTGAGGAACTGTGGAAATATGATATTTCGCAGGAAGATACAACAATGGTCGGGGGAGCCGTTCCTGCTTATGACAGTACTTATGACGTTGTTATTACCGGATTTTCAAATGGCGAAATTCAGGCGTTTAATGCCGGTTACGGTACGCCGTTATGGTCAGATGTTTTGGTTTCTAACAGGCTGGCTTATTCTTCTACGTTTTTGAATACCATAAAGGCAGCTCCGGTTATAGAAAACGGCATAGCTTATGTTTTTGGTAATGCGAACGTTTTAGCCGCTATTGATATTCGCAGCGGTATGCGTGTATGGGAAAAAGAATTAGGTGGCATAAATACGCCGTTGGTAATCGGAAATGCCGTATATGTCGTAACAAACGACAATAAGCTGATTGCTTTGGCAAAAGACAGCGGCGATGTTTTGTGGAGTGAAACAATAGATTTAGGCAATAAGGCCGGTAAAGTCAGCGTGTTTGCGCCTTTGATGATGAACGGACGTCTGGTGGTTACGCAATCAAACGGCAGAGTTCATACTTTTGCACCGGAAAACGGCAAGTTGTTGAATACGGTTGATTTGGATGAAGATTTTAACTCGGCACCTGTGGTTGCAGACGGATATGCCGTTTTTGTAAATACCGATGCCGATTTGATTGTTTATAAATAGGGGAAAATAAGTGTTATCAGTAGCCATTATCGGACGGCCGAATGTCGGCAAATCTACATTGTTTAATCGGTTAGTAGGTAAAAAACTGGCTATCGTTCACGATAAGCCCGGAGTTACGCGTGACCGAAAAATGGCACCGGCAAAATTTAAGGATTTGGAACTGCAGGTAATAGATACGGCAGGTTATGAGTATTCTACCGAAGATAATATGGAAAGCAGAATGTGGAAACAAACGCAGATGGCTATAAATGATGCTGATGTTTGTTTGTTTTTGTTTGATGCACGCGCCGGATTGCAGCCGTATGACGAATTGTTTGCCGATTTGGTACGCCAAATGCAAAAGCCGGTTATCTTACTGGCAAATAAGTGTGAGGGTAAAAAACACGAAGACGGTATTTTTGAAGCCTATAAGTTAGGTTTGGGTGATCCGATTATTTTTTCGGCAGAACACGGTATCGGGTTTGATGCTCTTTATATGGAACTTTTGGCGATAGAAGAAAAGAAAAATCAAGAAAGTAAGACCGATTTGGCGGACGGGGTGATAATAAGCGAAATTCCGGAAGATTTTTCAGCTTTGGAAGATGCTAAAAAACGGCCAATCCAGATTGCGTTTGTCGGGCGACCTAATGTCGGAAAATCTACCTTGGTGAATGCCTTGTTGGGTAGTGAACGTATGCTGACCGGACCGGAGGCAGGTATGACGCGGGATGCCATAACTACAGAGTGGAAGTGGCAGGGCTATAAATTTAATCTGGTAGATACGGCCGGTTTGCGAAAGCAGGCCAGGGTGGCAGATTCACTGGAAAAAATGTCGGTTGAAAGCACAAAATATGCTGCTAATATGGCGCAGGTCGTGGTATTGGTGTTGGATGCGGATGCCGTATTGGAAAAGCAGGATTTGACTATTGCCAGACAGGTAATTGACGAGGGGCGTGCTTTGGTGATTGCCGTTAATAAATGGGATATTGCCAACCGTAAAGAAACTTTGGATAAACTTAATTATAAGTTGGAAACTTCATTAACTCAGGTATCAGGTGTTCCAACCGTTACTATTTCAGCACTAAAAAAAGAGGGACTGGATAAATTGATGCGCGCGGTTTTGAAGGTTTATGACCGCTGGAATATGCGTATCCCGACAGCTCCGCTGAATAAATGGTTTGCCGATATGCAAGAGAAAAATCCGGCTCCGCTCGGTAAAAATAAGCGCCGTATAAAGTTGAAATATATTACACAGGCAAAAATACGTCCGCCTTCATTTTTTGTATTTTCCAGCAATCCGGAAGGCTTACCGGAGTCGTATTTGCGCTATTTAGTGAACAGTTTGCGTGATACTTTCGGTTTGGGCGGAATACCTTTGCGGGTGACCGTTCGTAAGGCCGATAATCCGTATGCCGAGAAAAAACGCCGTTAGCCGGTTTATCTTGTTTGTTTTAGCGGCAAATTTAAGCCGCTATTCGCTTGCAAGCGAAATATTTGCCGGCTCTTGTGAAGCGGTATCCAAATCGCCAAATGAAAGTGTAAAGAAAAATAAACAGCTGAAAACCAGAGAAATTACGGCTAGTGCAAACTGTCCGAAGATTCCGGCAAGTGTGGTATTCCAATCTACACGTCTGCCACCGGCAAAATATGTACGCTTAAAAATGCAGGTATAAAAGCCGGTAAAAAGGAAAATGCCGGCGTAGAAATGTGCATTTGTAAACAGATTGTGTATTTCTGCCGAATCCATGGTGGTCATAATGTAGCAACCGCCGATTATGCCGAATAAAACCATCGGGTTCAAGATTATGCCGGAAGCAAATAAGGCTATGATGCCGCGAATCACTTAATTTCTCCTTGTCCGTTTTTTTGATTTGTTCAAAGATATGACAGAGAGGTAAAATAAAGTTTAATCTTCGGCAAATTTTGCAAAACAAGCTAATAATTCGGTGGCGGCAGCCTCTACATTTTGCGGATTTTCATCTTCAATTTTAAGCCGAATTACCGGTTC
>CAYOYE010000069.1:0-5122 GCA_964408115.1 uncultured Azospirillaceae bacterium | reverse complement strand
TCCATTGACGGCAGTATAACTTGTATTTATTAAAAAAAAATGATAAATATGAAAATTATGACTGGACTCGGGATAAATAATTGTGTAATCTCGGGTAAACTTAATTGCGGAGGATAGAATGGTTTGGACGGTAGAAATGGAAGATGAACTTCGTCAGATGTGGGCGGAGGGTTTAACGGCAAATGAAATTGCTAAACGTTTGGATGTTTCTAAAAACTCCATTGTCGGAAAAGTACATAGATTATGCTTGCCGGCAAGACCTTCTCCGATTAAAAAGAAAGAAAGTGCAGCCGCCGAAAATCCGGAATTACCGTTAGATGTTGCGGAAGAAGCGGAAGAAAAAACAGAAAACGATACCGCCGTTGTAGAGGATGCCAAAAAAAACGAAGTAGGCGGGACTGTTAAGAAAAAATTGGCGGAACATAACATAAAATTGGTTGAGCTGGATAGTCATACTTGTCGTTGGCCATTGGGTGATCCGCGTGATGAAGATTTTTGTTTTTGCGGTAAGCGGGTTAGAATCGGGCAGACTTATTGCGAAGAACACTCTATGATGGCTTATGTGAAAGCCAATAAAGGTAAATAGAAAGATTATTTGAAGGAGGTTGTTTGCAACCTCTTTTTTTTATAAATATAGCGCATATATCCGAACGGTAAAACATAAAAATAAGAGGATATAAGCTATGAAAAAAAGTTTAATCGGACTTTTGGTTTTTAATTTTGTATTGGCGGAAATATCGTTAGCGTGTGCCGCAACAACCGATTCTTACAGCGAATTTAAGAATATGCTTAATGATAAATACGGCTTAAATTATGAGCTGGATTATTCCGTTTTGGGGCAAAGAAGTTCTCCGGGCGGTAAGTATAATGCCGTACAATCGTATTTTGCTCCGTCAGTCGTATGGACTAATTTTGATAATCAATACGGAACGGGGGCGTTGAATTTTTCGTATAACAGTGTTTATTACGGAAGGCATAATGCTCTGGATTTGCAAAATCGGTCAGGTATGGTAACGCCGATTAACGATTATGATGATGAAGCACAGGAATTTGCAGGACTTTATTATACATATCAATTACCGGATAAATATAATTGGCTGACTTTGGGTTTGGGGCAGTATCCTATTTATAATTTTGACGGTACTTCTTATGATGCAAATCAGCAAATTAACTTTATAAATTATGCGTTGTCGCAAAATGCCACTTCAAGCTACTCTACAGCCGGCGTTGGTTTTTATATGCAGGCGAATCCGGAAAAATGGTCTTTTGTTATTGGAGCGCAAGACGCCTCAAATGTTTCGGCAACCGGAATAAAAGTAAACAAATTGCACGACAAACATTATACTACATTCGGTTCAATAGGCTATAATCCCTCATTTAAGTATATCGGTAGCGGAGAATATTCGGTAATGGTGTATAATCAGCCGGCAGTAAGTGAACAGCCGCAATCAACAACCGGTTGGTCGGTAAATATGGCACAAAATCTGGGAAAAAAATTAAGCCTTTTCGGACGTATAAACGGGGTAACGGGAAATATTATAACAATCAAACAATCGTATGTCGCAGGGTTGGTGTATAATAATCCGCTGGATAGAAATGCGCTTGATCAGATAGGTTTGGCCTATGCTTATAACAGACTGGATGCCAAAGCAGTCGGGGAAAATATTTATCATAAAGCCGAGCAGGTTATAGAGGCATATTGGGCGTGGGGAATCTCTAAATGGGCAACCGTTACACCGGATTTTGAGTTTTATATAAATCCGGCGCTTAATCAAAAGTCTGATTACGGAACAACAACTTCGTTGCGCTTAACGGTGCTTTTCTGAATTTTGTTGCAAAAAGAAAAATTTTTTATTAAGAAACTGTGTGAGTTAAGAGCTTTTTTAAAAACCGACTTGTTGATTAGTCGGTTTTTTTTGTTTTTTTACTTTACTTTAAAAAAAATAATGTGATTATCTTAACAAGAATTTGTTTGTTGAGGAAATTATGAAAAAAATTTATTGTATCCTGATGATTTTGGGGTTAGTGGGGTGTGCAGTGTCGGAAAATACGGTAGTACCCGGAATAGTGCCGGCGTCAGCGGCAAAAAAAGAACAAAAAATCGTGATAAAAAATCCGAGCAATGTTATCGGAGGCGTTGAACCTATTTATTTGTTGCCTATGAAATCTCCGTTTTTATCGCGTATTGATACCGGAGCTTCAACTTCATCGTTAGATGCCGAAAGTATTAAGCGTTTTGAACGTGATGGCAAGAAATGGGTGTCTTTTACGGTGGTGAATCGGGAAACCAAAGAAAAATATACGTTTGAAAAACCAATAGTTCGCCGAGTGTTTATTAAGCGAATCGGGGAAAGAGAAAATCGCCAGACCGTTGAAATGGATGTTAAGATGGGTGGACAAACCTTTAAGGCAGACTTTACAATAGCCGAAAGAGGTAAGTTTGAATATCAGACACTTGTTGGACGTAATATTTTGAACGGACGTGCTATTGTTGATGTATCTTTGGAAAATACGTTGAAATGATGAAAACGGCTACGGCCGTTTTCTGTTTTTTGAGAGAAAGAAGGTAATTATGAAAAAGTTTTTAACAGTGCGTGGTGTATTAGGAATACTGCTGTTTTTATCAACGGTGTTTGCATCTGTGGCAACTTATTATAAGATAACTCATTGGGGATTTAGTTTTGTACCAAATCAAAAAAGTGATGTGTGGACGGTTGATGCGCATATCTCATTTAAGCCGACCGGTGATCCGATAGAGATTTCTTTAGCTACACCAAGTATGTCGGCAGCGTATAAAATTTTTAGTGAGGACGTTATTGCTCCGGGGTATAGTGTGAATAATGACGAAGCAAACAACCGAATTAAGCTGACATCTAAAGCCAAACGTAAATTTCAGGATATTTATTATCGGGTGATGCTGTATGATAATAAAGCCGTATCCGGTAAAGTTTATGAAGGTAAACCGGAAAAGGTAAAAACTCCGAAGTTTGATGATGAACAGCAGGAAGTGATGGTAAACGATATTTGGAATTTGGCAGATGCCAAAGAGGGAAAAGCAACAAAGAGAGTGATTGAACTGTTGAATGAAAAACCGCTACAGCCTGAAGTTGATACTTTTTTGCCGGTGAAAAAATCGGCGGAAATTATGGCCGAAAAAATTATCTTTTTGTTGTCGGTTAAAAAAATTCCGGCGCGAATCGTTCGTGGTGTAAGACTAGATGAACGGCGGCGTGAGGCTCGGGCCGATTTAATGATTGAGGTTTATGAAGGGTCAAAATGGCAATTATATGATATAGAAACAGGGCTTGCCGGAGTTCCGGATAATTTTGTGATTTTTCAGCGCGGTGGTGTTTCGCTGCTTGATGTTGCAGGCGGTGAAGATTCTAAAGTCCGTTTTTCGGTAACAAAATCGGTTATTTCTTCTTTCAAAATGGCAGGAAGTCGGGCTAAGTATGAAAACAGCGATATGTTCGGCTATACGATTTATAACTTACATTCTTCCGAGCAAAATGCCTTAAAATGGCTGATGATTTTCCCGCTGGGTATTTTATTGATAGTGTTAATGCGTAACGTAATCGGCGTGCAAACAATGGGGACATTTACTCCGATGCTGATTGCTATGTCATTAGTGCGGACAGGATTTGTATCGGGCTTGGTATGCTTTTCCTTAATTATCGGCTTGGGTTTGCTGGTGCGAACAATGTTGACCAGACTAAATCTATTGCTGGTGCCGAGAATTTCCGCCGTAGTGATTTTTGTGATTTTGATTATGCAGACACTAACTGTTTTTGGTTATCGTTATGATTTCAAAATTGCTTCTTCGGCTGTATTTTTCCCGATTATTATTACGGCATGGATTATTGAACGTGCCTCTATTACTTGGGAAGAAGAAGGTGCAAAAAATGCTGCAAAACAAATTATTAACAGCGTATTTGTGGCTATTGTTACTTATTTTGTAATCAGTAGCGAATGTATCAGGCATATAATGTTTGCATTTAACGAGTGGAATCTGGTGATTTTGTTCATTGTGATGTTACTTGGTACATATACCGGTTATCGGCTAACGGAACTAAAACGTTTTGCACCCCTAATAAAGGATAATTAAATGTTTTTGTTTGATATGTTTTCTTATCCGCAAAAATTACGCAAATGCGGTATCTTAGGAATGAATGCCCGTAATTACGACATTATTTCCAAAAACAACAAACGTTCACTATATCCTTTGGTTGATGATAAGGTACAAACCAAAAGACTGGCTAACGGAATTGATATTAATACGCCGAAAATGATCGGCGTTATAGAACATCAATATCAGGTAAGTGATTTGCCGCAGGTTGTGGCAGGGAATACGGAGTTTGTCATTAAGCCTGCGCATGGTAGTGGCGGTAAGGGTGTTTTGGTGATTCAAAATTATCATGACGGTATATTTGTTACACCATCCGGTCGGGAATTGACGTTTAAGGATGTGTATCAGCATGTTTCTAACGTGTTGAGCGGCTTATACAGTTTGGGTGGACAATATGATGTGGCATTGATTGAAGAATTAGTGCATTTCAGTGATGTTTTTGAAAGTTTTAGTTATCAGGGAATTCCTGACGTTCGGGTGATTGTGTATAAAGGATATCCGGCTTTGGCTATGACCAGATTGGCAACGAAAGAATCCAGCGGTAGGGCTAATTTACATCAGGGGGCCGTTGGTGTGGGACTGGATATTAAAACCGGTAAGACCCTGCGTGCTGTTTGTCATAACCTGCCGATATTGAGACATCCGGACACCGGCGCCGATTTGATGAAGTTGGAAGTGCCGTTGTGGCGGGAACATCTGCTTATCGGTGCGCAAGCGTACGAAATGACCGGATTAGGATATTTGGGAGCGGATATTGTTTTAGATAAGGACAGAGGGCCGATGATGTTGGAACTTAATGCCCGTCCGGGGTTAGCAATTCAAATTGCCAACGGGCGTGGTTTGGCTACGGTTTTGCAAAAAATTGAAGAAACATATCCGCGTGATTTGACGCCGGCAGAAAGAGTTGATTTTGTCTTGAATAATGATTAAAAACTTCCTAAATATGTATATAGAAAAATTTAGGAAAGGGAAAAATATGACAGATTTATTAGGAAA
>CAYOYE010000068.1:0-5132 GCA_964408115.1 uncultured Azospirillaceae bacterium | reverse complement strand
GCACGAATAGAGTTTTTTGTCAATATTTTTTAACAGAAAAATAAAAAAAACTTGTAATCGGCGTTATGTTTGCTAATATCATAGCCAAACTAACTGAATATGGCGCTTTTATTATGGATATAAAACAAAAAAAACTAGGAATTATCGCCGGTGGCACAAGCCTGCCGCAGATATTGATAGAGCATTGCCGCCAAACGAATCGTGATTTTTTTGTGCTGGCAATAGAAAATAACGCAGACAGAGCCGTTTTTACCCCGATATACCGCATAAATGGATACGAATCGGACAGGCAGGAACCGGCTTCAAAACGTTTAGTGACGAAAAAGTAGAAGAAGTTGTTATGATCGGCACTATTCACCGCCCTACTCTCGCCGATTTAGTGCCGGATTTTCGCACCGCCGCTTTCTTTGCTAAAATAGGCGTAAAAGCTCTCGGTGATGACGGTATTCTGCGGGCTTTAATCAAAGAGATAGAGGGCGATAATATGCGCGTGGTAGGTATCCACGAAGTGTTACCTAATCTGCTGGTTAAAAGTGGAATTTTGACAAAAAATAAACCGGATAAACAGGCTAATGCCGATATAAAACGCGGTATGGAAGTTGCCTATACTTTAGGAAAGTTAGATGTCGGACAGTCGGTTATCGTACAACAGGGACTGGTTTTAGGTGTAGAAGGTATTGAAGGTACGGACGAGCTTATCAAACGTTGTGCCGGCTATAAGCGTAAAGGTGACGCGGCAATACTGATAAAATTACGCAAACCTCAACAGGATATGCGGATTGATTTACCGACTATCGGGACCAAAACCATAGAAAATTTACATCAGGCCGGTATGCGCGGCTTGGCTGTTCATGCCGGTAATGCCTTGATTGTTGATGAAGAAAACGTTATAAAACTGGCCGATAAATACGGTATTTTTATTATAGGCGTTACGCCGGAGGAGATTGCACAATGAAATATTATCTGATTGCCGGAGAACCTTCGGGTGATGCACTTGGTGCGCGTTTAATGGAAGCAATTATGCGCCGCGATAAAAAAGCCGAATTTTTCGGTATCGGTGGCGACAGTATGCAAAAATGCGGTCTGAAATCCTTATTTAATATCAGCGAACTTGCAGTTATGGGATTAGCGGAAGTTATCCCCAGTATTCCCCGTATTTTGCGCCGAATTAACGAAACAATAGCCCATATTCAAAGTATAAATCCCGATGCCGTAATCACCATAGACAGTTGGAGTTTTTGCGCGCGAATACATAAAAAGTTACGCCGTCTTAATCTGAATATACCGCAAATCCATTATGTTGCGCCACAGGTTTGGGCGTGGAAGAAAAAACGCGCCCGCACAATGTATAAGTATATTGATCACCTGTTAACACTCTTTCCGCAAGAACCGCGCTATTTTGAGCCTTACGGTCTAGCCACTACTTTTGTCGGACATCCGGTAATAGAAAGTAATATTGTCAATGGGTTAAAAGGAGATTTTAAACATTTACATCATATTCCGAAAGATAACCGGCTTATGTTGGTTTTACCGGGGTCACGCCATAACGAAGTGCAACGCTTACTGCCCGATTTTTTGCAGGTGGTGAAAGAACTGCACAAAAAATACAATGATTTCTCGTTTGTTATTCCGACTGTCAGTACGGTTGCCAACCGGGTTAAACAGATGGTAGAAGAATCCGGTTTGCCGATTTTGGTTGTAGAAGGCGAAAATGAACGGCATGACGCTTTCAAAAACGCCGATGTGGCAATAGCCGCCTCCGGTACGGTTGCTTTAGAGCTGGCCATTGTTGATGTACCGCACATAATTGCGTATAAAGTCCCGAAAATCACCGAATGGATAGCTCGCAACTTTATCCATATTCAATATGTAAATCTGACTAATATTTTGCTGGGACAAAGCATTGTGCCAGAGTTGTTACAAGATGACTGTAATGCCGAAAATATCATCTACTATGTTGAACAATTCGTCAAACATAAACCGATTTATAATCAGCAAATGACCGGATTTGAAAAAGTACGGCAGCTGCTCGGTATGGGAAGACAAACTCCGAGTGATAACGCCTGTACTGCCATAATGAATGTTATTGCCTCACATAAAAAAGCCGCTGAATGATACAATATTTCCGAAATATCCGACACTATATAAGCGAAAACTTTTCCGCCGAACAAGAGCGTCTGATACTTTGGATACCGGTATTGTTCGGTTGCGGTATAGGTATATATTTTTTATTGCCGTCAGAACCGAATTTATGGCTTTCTCTCATAATTTTTGAAAGTGTATTGGCGGCATTTTATCTGTTGCGCTTTCATAATTTGCACCTGCTTTTTATTTCTGTTCTGCTTGTTTTGTGCGGCTTTATAGATATTCAGCTACAAACGCTCTACAAAAGCCGACGCATTTCCGTTTCCGAAGATAAAACAACTTATCTTCAGGGGCGTATAAGCGATATTTCTTTTAGCGCCAAAGGAAAACCGCGCCTGTTATTGGATAACGTTGCCGATTTTGATAAACCGCTAGCCGGAAAATTCCGCGTTACCGTATCACCGCGCGATAATCCGCAAATCGGCGAATGTGTAGAAATGGTGGCTACGCTGTTCAAATCGGCCCCTATTCAAATAAAAGACGGATTTCAGCTAGACCGAAAATATTTTTACGGCGGTATTTCTTCCATTGGTTATGCCGCCAGCGAGTTATTCACGATAGATTGCCCGCCTGAAGCAACTCAATCATTGTTTCGGCTACGTTTAAACCGCGTACGCTCCGCTATATCCGCCGATATTTTCAAAATATTGCCGGCAGACGAAGCCGGTGTTGCCGATGCCGTACTCATTGGTGAAAAATCGCGCTTAAATTCCGATATTGTAACACAATACCGCAACTCCGGATTGGCACATTTTCTTTCGGTTTCCGGACTACATCTCGGTTCGGTTGCCGGCTTGGTATTTTTTTTGATACGCTTTCTAACCGCTTTATTTCCGGCTGTTGCCCTGCGCTATGACAATAAAAGAATTGCCGCGCCGGCTGCCGTTTTATTCAGCGGATTATATTTATTGATTTCCGGCATGGAAATTCCGGCAGTACGGGCATTTATTATGACCGTTGTCGTCTTAATCGGCATTATGTTTAATCGGCAGGCCGTTTCTATGCGTATGGTAGCCTTTGCCGCTCTGGTTATATTGCTTATATCCCCACAGGCACTTATTTCCATAAGTTTTCAGATGTCGTTTGCCGCAGTAACCGCGCTGGTGGCATTTTATGAACGCTACCGCAATTTAGCAACTTACCGACATAAAAACATCTTCGGCAAAATATTGTATTACCTTATCGGAATTGTCCTTTGTGATTTTGTGGCCAGTTTGGCAACTACGCCGTTTGCCCTTTACCATTTTCATAAAATAGCAACCTATACAAGTTTAGGAAATTTATTGGCAGGTCCGCTTATCGGTTTAATCATTATGCCGCTTATTTTGCTTTGTTTAGCGGCAATTCCCTGCGGTTTTCTCCGCTATCCGCTGACTTTATTAGGGCTTGCACTTGGTTTTCTGAATAAAATAACCGCCTTTGTTGCCGCCCTGCCACATAGTGTTATCACCATCAATTCCCTACCGTTTTACGGATTTCTGCTTATTGTATTCGGCGGTTGCTGGCTTTGTTTATGGCTGCAACCATGGCGAAAATTAGGATTTATTCTGATTATTATCGGCATCTTACCGGCATTTTTCACCAAACAACCGGATATGGTATTTTCCCGACACGCCCAACAAATAGCTTTGCGTGATAATTCCGGCAAGCTGCAAATGTTACCGCTGACTTCCGACCGCTGGTTACAATCAATTTGGGAAGAAAATCTTTTTCTACAAAAACAGTCAAAAACCGAAAAGAAAAGGCTGGCAAAAGTATTAGCCGGAGGTGTTGACGGTAAATTAAGTTTAAGCTGCGCAGACAACGTTTGTACTTATAAAGATATTGTGTCATTCACTGCCGAAGGTCAGATATTCATCAACCAAACGCCGATAAACACAGCAGGAGGCGGATATATTTATGTTAAAGACAATAAAGCCGCATTTCAACCTCTGCATAGCGGTACAAACAATCGCCTATGGCAACAAGGTAACTAATCAGCAACTTATTTTACAAACTCGTTATAAACGGATAATATCAGCAATAACCGAGCTTTTATTTTTATTGTTCTTTACCCTATAACCTTGCGCAATATTCCGTTATGCCGGTCCAATAGCTTTTCCGCCTGTTCTTTATTAAGGTTCAACTTTAGCATTACGCAGGCCGTCTTAACACTTTGTCCTTTTTCCAGAGCATTTTGTGCCGTTTGTTCATCAGCTCCGGTAATTTCGCAAACAAATCGCAAGGCTCTTTTGCGTAATTTATCATTAGATAAATGCACATCTACCATATAGTTATGATAAGTTTTACCGAGTTTTATCATTACACCGGTAGAAAGCATATTCAAAATCATTTTCTGCGCCGTACCGGATTTCATACGGGAAGAGCCGGTAATAACCTCCGGTCCGACCTGCGGATTTAAGAATATATCGGCAAATTTTGCGGCTTTGGCCTCCGGATTGGAACAGATTGCCACAACAAAAGCACCGCGTGCCTGTGCCTCTTGTAAAACTTTTACCACATACGCCGGATTACCGCTTGCCGAAATACCGACCACCACATCTTTTTTTGTCGGATTAAAATCGTCCAAATCGGCAAGAGCTAAATCTTCGCTATCTTCGGCATTTTCGGCAGAAGAGCGAATCGCATTTTCTCCGCCGGCAATATATGCTTTTATCAAATCCGGCATAACGCCAAACGTCGGCACCATTTCGGATGCGTCCAAAATACCGATACGGCCGCTTGTACCACAGCCGAAATAAGCCATTCTTCCGCCATTTTGCAATAACTCGGCAACTTTATCTATTGTCCTACCGATTTGCGGAACAATTTTATCTATCACCTGCGCCACTTTTTGATCTTCATCATTAATCAATCCGGCGATTTCTTCACCGTTTTTAACATCTATATTGTATGTAAGATGATTATTTTTCTCGGTTATAAACAATATATTATTCTCCAAATTCAAAGTATTATAGCCTTTAATATACTAATGATAGCAAATATAT
>CAYOYE010000067.1:0-5133 GCA_964408115.1 uncultured Azospirillaceae bacterium | reverse complement strand
AGTTCTGTTATATATACTAATTTGTTAAAACTTTTAAAGAGGGATGATATGAGTAATAAAAAAGAAAACGCTTCCGCAAAAGATGATGAAGTAAAGGTTAATCAAAATGAAAATAAGTTTAATGATGAGCCGCAAACCGTAGAAGAAGCCGAAACAGTCGTATCAGAAACCGAAACGGATAAAGAACTGGAAGCACTTAAAGAAGAAAACAAAAAATTGAAGGATTCTTTTTTGCGTGCGTATGCCGAAGCCGAAAACACCAAAAAAAGATGTCAGCAGGAAATAGAAAAAAATTCTAAATTTGCCGTTTCGTCCTTTGCAAAAGAGTTGTTGTCGGTTGCCGATAATTTACAAAGAGCATTGAGCGCGGCTGACGAAAAAACAAAAGAACAATGTAATGCCCTGATTTCCGGTGTGGAAATGACACAAAAAGAGCTGGTGCGTGTTTTTGAAAAATTCGGCATCAAAAAAATAGATAGTCTGGACAAAGTATTTGATCCGAACTTTGAACGTGTGGTGCAAGAAGTTGAAAATGCCGATAAACCTGCCGGTACGGTGATTGCCGAATTACAGTCTGCCTATACGCTGAATGACCGTATTTTACGCGAGGCCATGGTTATTGTTACTAAAGGCGGAAAATAACGATTTTGTGGTTATCTGTCAAATATTTGTTTTATTCTGAAAAAATGGCGTTATACTCCGACGTATGAAAATATTGAGTGTCTATATATCTAAACAAATCATTGTCGGTTTTTTGCTGGTTTGTTTTTCTTTGTTATCAATGCTTTGGCTAACGCAATCTTTGCGCTTTGTTGAAATGGTAACCCGTCAGAGTATGCCCGTTTATCTGTTTGCCGAGATGACCTCGTTGTTGATGCCGAGAATCTTTAATATTCTGTCGCCGATAGCCGTTTTTGTATCGGTTTTGTTTGTGTATAACCGCCTGATTGCCGATAGAGAATTGATTGTTATGCAGGCAACCGGTATCAGCCCATGGCAAAATTCCAAGGCTGCCGTTTTGGTCGGATTGTTACTGATAGGCGTAAACGTTTATGTTATGAACTATGGGATTCCGCTGGCAGAAGAAACTTTCCGCGAGTTGGAGTGGCGTGTGAAAAATAATCTGTCGCAGGCAGTTTTGCGGGAAGGAGAGTTTACTAACCTGAAAAACGGTATAACCGTATTTATTGATAAGCACGAGGATGACGGTTCGGTGCGGGGAATTTTTGTCAGTGATGAGAGTAAACCCAACCAAAAAGTAACGCTTACGGCCGAAAAAGGACGACTCGTCTATACCGAAAAAGGACCGCGCATTCTATTTATTAACGGGGTGCGTCAGGAAATAAATACCGAAAATTATTCGTTCAGCACGCTTTCTTTTTCGCGCTATTCCGCCGATTTTGTGAGCATTGACAGCAAAAAGAAAAAAGACGAAACCGTCCGCGAAAAAGGCATTATGGAATTATTGTCGGCCGGTGCGGATAAAACGCTTTCACCAAGTGATATGCGTAAAAACATTGTAGAGGGCAACCGGCGGATTATTTATCCGGTATATAATTTGGTTTTTGCTCTTTTGGGGTGTGTCGGGTTATTGGTTTGTAATTTTAACCGCCGCGGACAAGGTAAAATCATTACGGTTGAAATTTTGTGTATGATATTCATAATGTCGGGCGATTTGGTGTTTTCCAACATGGCAGGACGCTCGCTTTATTTTGTTCCGCTGATGTATGCAAACTGTTTAATACCGTTGTTTATTTGTTTGTATATGCTGTTTTTTTATAACCCGTTCGCTTTTCGGCGTCATCACAAATTTAATGGGGTAGAAAATGCAGAATAAAGTTTTGAAAAACGTTGTTGTGCTGGCTGTCGCTTTAATTTCGGCGCGTGATTCTTATGCCGTAAGTGAAGCCGGAGAAATTCAGCGTAAAGAAAATTCTGCTCCGTATGCCGCGGTCAATATGACGCAGAATATTACGGATATTTCCGGACCTGATGTAACTGACCCGATAGAAGAAATTAACTTTAGCGCCGATGAACTGGTAAATGATGATAAAAACGGCGTAATTACGGCGTCCGGTAAGGTTGAAATTATCTATAATAAAATGCGCCTGCAGACCGATAAGCTGATTTATAATCAAAAAGAAGATACCGTTACGGCGGTTGATAACGTTCGGATGTATACAAGTGACGGGTCAGTAATTTTCAGCGATAATGTTGTGCTGTCGGAACAGATGAGCGTTGGCGAAATGAACAATATTAAAGTTCTGCTGGCAGATGAATCACATGTATGGGCCGAAAAATTTAAGAAGAAAAACAACAAAACCAAGATATTAAATAATGTGGTTTATACACCTTGTGATTTATGTGAGGGAAAAAGCCCGTTATGGCGGATTAGCGCGCGTAAGGTACAGCATGATGAAGAAACAAAAAACATCAACTATAATGACGCGGTTTTGCGTTTCAAAGATGTGCCGGTATTTTACTCTCCGTTCTTTTCACATCCGGATCCGAGCGTAAAACGGCGTTCCGGTTGGTTAACTCCGACAATCGGCAGCTCCAACTATTTGGGTGCAACCATACAGCCACGCTATTTTTGGGCGGTTAACGATAATACAAACTTATTATTTAATCCGATTTTATCATCAGATAAAAACGTTGTTTGGAGCGGTTTATATCGTCAGTATTTTTACAGCGGTAACACAAGTATCAGCGGTACATATTTAAAAGATGACGAAAACAATCGCCTCTCTAATCGCGGCAATTTATTTGCCGGCGGCAGACAGGATATTAACGATTATTGGCGGATGAACTATGATTTGAAATATGTTTCGGACTATATTTATCTAAAAGAATTGGGGCTACCGTATAAAGATGATGCGTGGCTCACGTCTAATATTTCGTTTGAGCGCTTTTCGGGGCGTGATTATGCTTCGGTAGAGGCCTATTATTACAAAATTTTGAGCTATAATTTGCGTATCCGTAACGAGAGCCAATATCGTGAATTGAGTTATAACAAGCCGTATGTTGCGCCGCTTGTAGAGGTTGAAACATATTCCGATCCTAGCTCTATAGGTTCATATTTTAAAAATGAGTTTAACGGTGCTTCGGTATATCGTAAAGACGGCTCACAAACCCAGCGCCTGACTTCTATAAATTCGTGGCAGTTGCCATATACTTCGGCGTATGGCGAAAAGTATCGTTTTGTGGCTTCGGTTAAATCTGACGCATATTATGTAAATCGCTATCAATATGCAAACGATAACACATATACCGGCACTACGGCGCGTATTTTTCCGCAGGCCGGTGTGGAGTGGCGATTACCGTTTGTGCGCGCAACGGACGATTCCCGCCAGATTGCCGAGCCGATTATTGTGGGTGTTTTAGCTCCGTCCGGCGGTAATAAGATAAATAAAATACCAAACGAAGATAGTGAAGACGTTTATTTTGACGATACCAACGTTTTGGATTTGGACCGGTATGCCGGTTATGATCGTAATGATACGGGAAGTCGTTTAAGCTACGGTATGCGCTGGAGTTCGTACGGAGATATAACCGGACGTACCTCGGCATTTGTGGCTCAAACATACGAGTATAACGATAATTCTTCTTTTGTCAGCAGTTTGGATAATGAAAACAAAAGTCGTTTCAGTGATTTGGTCGGGCGAGTAGATGCCGATCCGAATCAGTATTTTAATATGAACTATCGTTTCCGGTTAGATAAAAAAACGCTTGATGCCAAATACAGCGAGTTGGGTGTCGGTGTCGGTCCGTCATTTTTGCGGGCGTCAGCGTCATACATCTTTTTGCAAGGCAACACACACTATAATAAGTTGTATTCCGAACGTAAGGAACTATATTTATCATTAAAGGCGGAACTGTCGCAAAATTGGTCGGTCAGCGTTTATAATTTGCAGGATATGACCGAAAACAGTCGCGGTTCGCTGGAACATGGCGGTAATATAATTTATGATGATGAGTGCTTTAGCTGGGTAACGGATATTCGTAAGTATAACAGTAGCAATCCTGATTTAGACAATGATTATGAATTTGGTATGACGTTTTATCTGAAAACAGTAGGTAGCTTTGGTTCATAAGGGGAGGAAAGTATGAAAAAGATACCATTATATACGGCTCTTATTTTAGGGTATGCGGTGGCGGTAAATGCGGCAGAAGTCAATGTCGGCGGTTTGGATACGGAGGTGCGCTCACAACGCCCGAACACAAATTCGGTAATGTTTCGTCGTAACGCCGAGCAATATCGCCGTTTGAGTGATGAGGAAAAGGCAGATATAGAACAACAGCGTGAACAGGCCCGTAAGCAAGCGCTGGAATATAAAAAACAGCAGGAAGAATATGCCCGCCGAAAAGCCATGGAAGAAGAATACCGTCGGCAGATGGAGGAAGAAGAACGCCGGCGCGCCGAGGCCTTGAAACCGATTACTTTATACGAAAATAAGCTGAAAATATATGCTCTGGTAAACGGAGAAGTAATTTCAAGCAGCGATATGCAAAGCCGGATAAATGCCTTTATTTTGACTACCGGAATACCGTATAACGACCAAACAAAAACAATGATTACCTCTAAAGTTTTGCAGTCGGCGATTGATGAAAAACTAAAAATTCAGGAAGCTCAAAAAAATAATATTAAAATATCGCAAAAAGAAATAAATGCCGCCGTTCGTAAGTTTGAAGAAAAAAATGAAATGCCGGCAGGACAACTGGAAAAAATTTTAGGCGAAGCTAAAGTAAGTATGAAAGTTTGGACTACCCAAATTGAGGCAGATTTGGCTTGGAATAAGCTGATAACCAATAAAGGTTACAGTCGGATAAATATTGGTGAAAATGATATTCAACGCGCACTTGCCGATTATAAAAAAGATATGAAAACGCAAAAGTTTATGCTTTCCGAAATTGTGGTTGATCAAAAAGATGCGAAAGATATTGACCGACTGGTAGAAAATTTGCGTCAGGATCCGCGTTTTGAATTGTATGCAATGCAGTTTTCACAAAGTCCGAGTTCGGCAAACGGCGGACGTCTGGGCTGGGTTGCTAAAGGTAAATTACCGTCCGTATTGGAACAACAGGTCCTTAAAATGGGCGAGGGCGATGTTTCCGATCCGATAGTGTTCGGCA
>CAYOYE010000066.1:0-5173 GCA_964408115.1 uncultured Azospirillaceae bacterium | reverse complement strand
TTTTTCTTTTGTTTTTTTATATTTCTGTAACGGTCTTAATAATCGGTTTGCCGATGTATTTTCGTTTGTTTGGCGGGATTCGCCCGGCGGAAGCATAACGGTAGATATTATTACCTCTCCCTATAATTGCAGTCTGATATTGCCGTTTTTTATCATAACCCTGTTTTCGGTCTGTAACAATACCTTTTATCGCTATGAAGAACACCGCTGCAACTATAATTCCATTCTTATTTTTAATTTAGTAGCCCTGATTATCGCCATTACCGGCAATAATTTTGTACAGCTTTTATTAGCCGTTTTTGCCATAGATATTTTAACAATGCTCATTATCAAAAACGCCGAGTTATACCGCCGCTATATGATAACGAATATGGTGTCAAATATGATGTTTTTTACGGTTTTGGCCGTTCTAAACAGCCAATTACATTCCTTAAATATTCGCGAAATCACAACATATTTACAGTCTGGCGAACATCTTGATTTTATTACCGTACTCGGTCTGACTGCCGTTTTTATGAAATTAGGCTTCTTTTTGTTCCATTTTGGTTTCAGTTCCCTAAAATATATCCGTTTGCATAAAATGAACGATATTTTATTTTTATCATCTCCGGCATCGGCACTGATTATTCTCTTAAAATTTCACGTTTTATGGAGTAATTCCGCACATTTTTCCGCCTATTTATATCTAACTTGTTTGGCTACTGCAATATGGTGTTTCTGCGGTCTGCTGGCCATAGACAACTACAAATCCAAAATGCTGTATTTACAAACTCTTTGTATGACATTGCTGGTCGTATTGTTAAAAGCCGATAATTTTATCTGGAAGCCTGCTTTCTCCTGTTTTTTGCTATCCGCATACCTAATAACACAGGCCTTTTATCTGATATTTTATTACACCAACCGCCACAACGCCGTTTCACAAATCGCCGTTCTTTCATTTACCAACAAAAAGTCGTTGTCGGTTGCTCTTATATTTTTGGTTGCGGCGCTGCTTTCGTTTGCCGGAGTTTTATTGCCGATTATCACCGACCAAAACAAATTTTATCTGCTTGCTTTTGCCGTTTTATTAACTTTAGCCGTTTCAACGGTTATTCAGCAGATTTTCTTTACCCGTTTAGATAAACTACCGAAAATGTCAGGCAAAGTAAGTTGTCGGGTATTTCCCATGATTATGCTCTTTGGTCTTGCCGGATATTTATTGTTATGCACTAATCCGGAAATAAGAGTCGTTACGGGTATTACCGCAATATTTACTCTGCTCTGCCGTTATTCTCCGCTAGCCGCCGTAAGTTTTCGTTTTTACGGTATATCCGAATTACAAAATTTTGATGCTGTCGGCAAATTATATCGGTTATTATTGCTAAAGCCGTTAAATTTTTGCGGTCGTCTGTTAAGAATTATGATTGACTGGGTGCTGATTGAAAAAATTATAGTCGGTACGGTTAGCGGCGGCCTGCAATTTTGCATTCGCATATTTCGTAAAATACATAGCAGCCGCTTTTTAGGGCCTGTTTTATTTTTAGCCCTATCCCTAATTTTGTTGTGGATTTCTTTTAATATCGGAGGGTTATCATAATGCCCGTATTACTGCTTATTTTGATTGCCATTCCGCTCTTGGGCTGTCTGTTTACGCTATTTGCCAACAAAAACGGATACAATGCCTATTACGTTACAATATTTACCGTAACTGCCGATATTCTGGTTGTACTGCGCCTGTTCTCACAAATGGATTTAGCAGACACTTCTTTACAAATTTTTGAATCTTATCTCTGGCTGGCCCGCGGCAATATCAGTTTAACCTTCAGTGTAGATGTTTTTGCCTTATTGATTCTGTTAGGCATCTATTTAGCCGTAATAATAGGTTTAAGCGGCTTACCGATAGTTTATCGCAAACACAAAATATTGTTGGTCCTGACACTATACTTTGTCTGGAATATTACCGGATTCTTGCTGGCAGGCGATATAATGACTTTTTATGTTTTCTTTGCCGGTATGCTACTGCCTTTGTTTATCTTAATAGGAAAATACGGCAATTTTCACAAAAAGCAAATTCTGTTTCGTTTTTTTATTTATAATTTTATCGGTATTCTGGCTTTGCTTGCCGCCCTGCTTATTTTATACAAATTTTATAACGGCAACGTTTTACTCAATGAAATAGCGTTGGTAGATATGCCGGAACGCACCGCCTATATTGTTTGGATTGCAATTTGTCTGGCATTTTTATCCCGCATTCCGATTTGGCCGTTTCATTATTGGATTTCTTCGGTCAATACCGGCATACACATTCCGCCGATTTACATCATCTCCAATTTGCTGCCTCTTACCGGAGTCTACGGTTTCACCCGTTTTTGGCCGTTAGCCTTACCGGAAAGCATTGATGCGTTCGTTGCCGTAATAGAAACTATGAGCTGCCTGACAATGATATTTATTGCCGTTATCGGAATGGCCAACAAAGATTCGCTATACAAACTTTTTTCTTATTCTACGGTTTACTACTTGTTATTTTTATTGGCGGTAGTTTTGCCGACTGATTTTTTAAAGCGCAACATTTCCTACGCACTGTTTATTTTCTTAACCGTAACGGCCTCTCTTACCGTACTTAATTTTCATATTGAAACCCAATGTAATGAAGCCAAATGTGAACATCAGGGAAGCATTATTTATATGCCGAAACTTGCCCGTTTATTATCTTTGTTCATTTTAATTGCCATCGGCTTGCCGGTATCGTCACTGTTTTGGAATAATTTTATCATTATCTCAGCCCTGTTTAAAGAAAACTTTTTTATCGGCAGCTGGGTAGTTCTGGCCATAACGCTGGCCGCGCTGGTTTTACTATACGAATTGTTTGTCATTCGTGATTTACAAAAGCATCAACCGCAAGCCGAAGAAATGAAAGACATTTCTGCCACACAATTTAGTTTTTTGAGCGGTATTTTGCTTATTTTGTTTCTGTCATTTTTTAATCCGCTTTGGTTTGTTTTGTAGGAGGGCCTTATTTTGATTGAAAATCTAATATATTCATCTCCGATTATAACACTGGTCTGCGGATTATTGTTTTTATGCTTTTTACACCGCTTTGATAAAGAACGCCGCAAATGTTTTCGTCTTTGCAAATTAACCATACTGACCGGCTTTTGCCTGACTGTTATTTTTTATAACAAAACTGCTTTTCCCGAACTGGCAAGACCGAATTTATTTACGTTGCTTTTTCAAATTATGATGTATCTGACTGCGCTGGCTACATTTTATCTTTCCCGTAAATGGTACTATAATATGAACGAATCGGGTTATCTTTTCTGTGGAGGCCTACTTATTTCGCTTATCGCCGGCAACCTGTTGACTTCATCCGTAAATCTGGGCTTAACAACCTTAGCTATCGGGTTATTGCTGACCGGCAATTATTTTTTACTCAAACACGCCGATAAAAAAAAGGAAATTTATACCAGCCGACAGATTTATGCCGTTGTTGCCACCATCGTTTATACTTTACTACTTGCAACCACGCTGATTTTTTACTACCGCACACAAGATTTAAGTTATGAAACGCTCCAGACATATCTGGCAGAAAACGCCGCCAATTCCGCAACATTTTGTTTAGCGTCCATACTTGTTTTCGCTTTTATCTTTTTACTGGGAGCAGCACCTTTACACTATTGGTTTACCGAAACAATGGGACAGATTATTTTACCGGTATTGACTTATTTTATTCTTGTACCAGTTTGTCCGGTTATCGGTGCGTTTATTCGCTTACATACCTTACTTTTAAGCCCCTTAAATAATCTGTTTTATATTTTCTTTGCCGGCATATCGTTTCTTTCTATCGGGATTGGTGCGCTCGGTGCGTGCAGCGGCAAAAACCTCCGCAAAATATTTGCCTACAGTTCGGTTTATCACCTCGGCATTGTCATACTTATGTTCCAAAATTTTTCATATACTTCCGTCCAAAGTGCTTTTGTATATTTGTTTGTATATCTGCTGGCCATGTACGGAATCTGCGCTTCTCTGTTTGGCATTAAGAGCAAAGGTGAATATCTGTTTATGTTAAGTGACTTTGAAGGTGTTTCCTACAAACGTCCGTATATTTCGGCCATGCTGACCGTATTTTTGTTTTCGCTTATTGGATTTCCGCCTTTTTTGGGTTTTGTCGGAGAACTCACCATTCTTAATAATTTAGCCCAAAACGGTCATTTATATCAGATGATGTACTTATTTGCCGCAATGGTAGTGATTGCCTATGCCTATTTGCAAATCATCAAAACCATCTACTTTACGGACAATCATACCCCGTTTGACCGCGCCGATACAGGTATCTATATTGCCGTTCTGATTGATTTACTGATTATGTCGGCTCTGATTTTACAACCGCTGTATTTTGCACAGGATTTAGATTTTATGCTTGGAGCTATGTGGGAATGAAAACTTTAGACGGCTGGACATACTATCATTATGATGAACTCGGCAGTACCAACGATAAAATCGCAGACTTTTGTACAACTCCGAAACAACGGCTTATCGTTTGCTGCAAAAGTCAGACAGCCGGACGCGGACGGCGTGGGCGCAGTTGGTTGAGTCTGCAAAATAATTTATTTTTTTCTCTGGCTTTTGAATTTAATCTATGCTATATAGGGCATCTGGTTATCATAAGTGCCTTGAGTCTGGCGCAATCTATCTCCGAACTGGATTCGCACGCTGATATTTCACTTAAATGGCCAAATGATGTTTTGCTAAACAATGCCAAGGTAAGCGGTATTCTTCTGGAAAAAGGGAAAGGCGATTATATTATTATCGGTATCGGTGTCAACATAAGTGCCAGCCCCGATGATAGAGATATGCTGTACCCGACCGTATCACTAGCCAAAGCCGGTATCAAAACAACTCCGCAGGATTTTCTGTCTTTGTACATTAAGCACTTCAACTCCTGCTTACGAACATTGGAAAATTACGGCTTTGCACCGCTCAAAGAAAAATGGTTGAGTTTAGCCGGACATTTAGGAAAGGAAATATGCGTAAAACAGGAAAATACCATAATACGCGGCATTTTCTGCGGTATTGATGACAATGCCTGTTTGTTGTTAAAAACCCCAAACGCCGAACAAAAAATTATGGTTGGAGATATTTATTATATTGAGAGTAAAGATGAGTAGTTTTAAAAAAGAAGGAATTTATTTTTTAC
>CAYOYE010000065.1:0-5184 GCA_964408115.1 uncultured Azospirillaceae bacterium | reverse complement strand
TATCAAAAAACTCTGATTTTTCTGTTTTTTTGTCACCATAACCGGCAGAAATATAACGATTTTATCATTTTTATATATTTACTTATTTTCACTCCGGCATTTTTTTGACGTAATTTTGCTAAAATTTATACCCGAGTCCCAACATATAATAAGGATTGCTTTTTTGAGCTAACGGCATATTGACCGACATATTCAGCAATATATTATTATACTTATATTCAGCCCCCAAATCCAACAAACCGAAATTGCGTTGTAATCTACCATCGGTTATTTCGTAGTTACCGATCATATCGCCAACGGTTGCCTTTGTCCGATATTTGTCACCGAACTCGTGATAATATTTACCGCCGACTTTTAGCGCCAAGACATTATTTTCGGCAAATTCCAACTGTTTACGCAAATCCAGCCCGACAACCGATTGCCACGAAATAATATTTTTGTCGTCTAAACGCAAGCCATTACCGCTTTCCGCAACATCATCAAACGCAACACCTGTCATATTTAATCCGATATTCGGAACAACCTCGGCCAGAGCCGTATCCAGCACCAACTCCGCATTTGTATCGGCACCGTAATAATATTCTTTTGTATCTGCTTTATAAACTGCATCTGCGCCGATTCGCCGATAATGACCTCTCCCCAAACCTGCTTTTGGCTTTAACATTAAAGCCGCCGTATTTTTTTGCCATACAACCGGAACATAAACTTCCAACATATTATTATATGCCGTTGCTGTGTCATCAAACTTAACATCACTACGCACTGCCGCCAAACCAAAGCCACCGCGGACGGCACTTCCCATCTTTGTATCCGTAAAGCCGTAAACCGCCTTTTCCCTATCTTTATAACCGATAACTCCGCTTTTGGCATCAACATCCTGCTTATAGGCAAACGCTTTTACTACGGCTCTGTTCTGTTCTTCCGTATATTGCAAAATATCTTCATTCATTTTGCGGTTTACGGTTCTTTCTGCATCTAACCGCTGCTTTATCAAGTCAGGTACAAAATCATTCCCCGTAATTTTGCGTAATCCGGCAGCAAAACCACTTGCCGTAGAAGCGGTCTTCAAAACGTTAAACACCGTTTCGCCTTTTTGTTCTTTATAATTATCTTCTAAAAACCGAGCCATATTCGTATCTGTTACCAACTCGGAAAATGACTTTCTGTTCATAACAACATCTATATTGCCACCGTCATTAATCAGTTTATCTGCCGTAAACATATACGAACCGGAAACAATATTCAGCCCGTTATCTTCTCCGATAAACGAATTTTCATTACTGTAAACCTCGGCAAAACCCTGCGTAACAATATTAGAATTTGCTACAACCGTACCACTGAAAGAATCTGCCGTATAAGAACCGCCTTTACCGATGGAAATTATGCCGTTACCTTCCGTATATACATCAAAATCCATATTACCGCTTCCGGTTATACTTCCGTTATTTATAATATTACCACCGGCAACCGATCTAAGCAGATAGGATGTCGTGGTTGTAGATGATGTTTGAGAATTGTCGGTAACATTATCATTGTATTTTGTAGCCCCGTCACTTGCCGAGATTGTTCCGTTGTTTGTAGCCGTAGCATCTCCGCCGGCATATATTCCGTAACTACCGCTACCGGAAACTGAGATAGAACCGCTGTTTGTTACCGTT
Organism: uncultured Azospirillaceae bacterium; assembly: GCA_964408115.1. Classification (GTDB taxonomy): domain Bacteria; phylum Pseudomonadota; class Alphaproteobacteria; order RF32; family CAG-239; genus RUG410. The sequence goes on along the minus strand of CAYOYE010000065.1, from coordinate 3,526 downwards.
CCGGAGAGCGCAAAAATACCATAACTGTTACTACCCGTAACATTAATAGAACCGCTGTTCGTGACCGTTCCGCTAACCGAATATATGCCATAACTGCTGCTACCCGTCAATGTAATGCTTCCGATGTTTGACACCGTAGCTCCCTCACCGGCATATATACCGTAAAGCGCATATCCACCGGTCCCGTATCCGGTTATTTCACCGCTGTTTTCTGCGGTAGCACTATTACCGGCATACATTCCGTAACCGCCCCTAACCGCAGAAGACGAAGTTCCGAGATTAATAGAGCCGGCATTTTTCAACGTTCCGCCGTTTTCGTCATCAACCGACATACCGTATGAGGAATCACTCAGTACATTCAATACCCCGCTGCCATAATTCGTCACACTTCCACCGTCTACAACCGTAATAATTTTACCTTTGCTTCCGTCCAGCGTTAAAGTGGCTTTATTGGTGGTATCTCCGCCTTCGCCGGTTTTAACCAATGTACCGCCGTCAATTGTAAAATCCGTATCCAACGTAAGACTACCTAACGTATAAACATACGTCATTGTCTCTTTTACTTCTGTATCATCACTGGTATTAATCGTACCCAACTCAGTAATAAGTGCCGAACCCTTGACTTTAATTGCCGTAGCATTTTTACCTTCTGCATAAATAGTACCGGTATTTTCAACCGTAATACTCTGACCTATTTCGCCCGTACCGTTGACATAAATCCCGATATTTTCTTTGCCTGACAAATTTATGTAACCTTTGTTATAGATATAACTACCGCCAACAGAATATATACCGTACGAATAAGCGCCATTCACATTTAGCACTCCGTCTGCCATATTGGTAACAGTTGCCGTTGTTGCCGATTTGCTCACCATAGCTGCCGAATAATCCGGATTTATATTTATTGTACCATAATTGACTATACGCGCATTATTTACCGCCTGATCGGAGATATACATACCAACCGAATTTAACGTATTTTTACCGGTATCGCTTTCATTATCATAAATATTAATTATTCCTTTGTTTGTTACAATACTCTGCTTTGTTTCCACACCCATGGCCGCTGTATAAGACGATTCATGCAAATTAATAGTACCGTTATTGGTAACATTACCCGAACCGGAGCTTTCCGAATTGGCATCACCATCTACCAACGCCCCCTGCGTACTAATCGCTATTTCGGCCACAGTTATAACCGTATCACCGTCAGAAGAAGACTCACCGCCACCTGTTTCCGTATAAGTTACATAGTAATCAACCGTACCGTTATTAATGGCATCCGTATAATTTCCGCTAAACACATGCGAGCCGGTAGCACTTTTATATATTGTTACTTTTCCGGCATTTATTAAGGTTGTTGCACCGGAATAATCATTTTCCAACGCTGCCGAATCATGCGCATAAATATTAATCGTACCGGCATTGGTGATTGTAGCCTGTTTGGCATCACTTGACGCATAAATGGCTATACTTTTGTTGTAATACGAATCACTTTCCGAACCGATATTGATTGTGCCGTAATTAACCAACTTGCCGCTGTTATAGGTAGCCAAACCGAAACCGTAACTGGCAGAAAGATTAATTGTACCGTTATTTGTTACGGTTTGCTGATTATTGGTATATAAACCGGCGACCGTTCCCGAACCTTCTACCGACAGCATAGCGTATGTTATTCTTTTATTTTGCGCTTCCGTCTTAATGGTTATTACACCGTTTTTACTGTTTTCCAATATTCCGCTATGAACCGACTGCATAGCCGCCGCCAGTTTAACGGAAGAACTTGAGCCGTCATCCGTCAAATTGATAACAATTTCACCGTTATTCGTTGCCGTAGTATTGGCATCTGCCCGCATACCGACAACGCCGCCCAAACCTTTACGCAACGTATCGTCATCAGAACTGTATTGTCCGGTATATTCCAAATTAATCAGCCCGTTATTTTCCAACGTTACTTTTTCACCGCGTTTTATATTGAGAGAACCGTTTAGAAAATCATCATCCAAATAGCTGCCCATACCAATAGTACTAACCTTAATTTCCGTACCGGTAGAACCGTCACCGGCACTTATTTTGATATTTCCGTCATTTTTCAGCTCAATATATTCATTGTTCCTGTCAGCTCCCACATTTATAATCATTGCCTCCATACCGACAATCGTGCCGGTTGTCGCGGAAGATGATGTGTTTGAAGTTCCGCTATCGGCAGAATCATCTGCAGAGGTATCGGAATCATCCGTAGAAGTTGATGTATCACCTGATGATGAATTAGGATTTGTCGCTGCCGTAGTTGCCGTTCCGACAATATCTCCCTCATTGATTATGATTGACTGCGTATCGGCATACATACCGACAACTGCACCGTCAGAAGAATAGCCGGAAAAATTTAAATATATTCCGTTAGTACCCGAGCCGTCATAGATTCCCTTACCGGTATTAATGGCTTGCGATACATTACTTGCCACCATACCTATAGAGGCATTATACGCACCGGCATTAATATATCCGCTATTAATTACTTCACTTTTATCTACTGCCGCCATACCGATAACACCGGAGCTTATACTCATTGTTGCATTATTGGTATATACTCCGCCGTCATGGGCTTTCAAAACAGCATTAAGATATTCCGTATTGTCCAAAACACTTTTTAATAAGTTTACTTGGGTTATTTCCGTTATATTATCATTAGATACAACTAACCGCTCTTTATTTGTGCTTTCCGAGGCGGTAGATTTAGTTGCCACATTGTTCACACCTAACTTTGAGGCCATGGAATTATAATCTTCTTGCGAATTATCACTCTCGCTTCCGCTGCTGCTGCCACCGCCGCCACCGCCGCCAAGCGCTACTCCGGCAACCACTCCGGCTACAACCAAACCGCCTAAAATCCACCATGTTGTAGATGAAAGACTATAATTTTCTTTTCCTATTGTCCCCAATGCTTCACGCGAAGTTGAAGTAACCGGCACAACATCTGAAGAATTTACAAAATCCTGATAATGACTGATATTTGTTGTACATGGGTGTCTGGGATTTGCACCGGCAGCACGAAACGAATTATATGTATAAGCATCCCGTCTTTTAGCTGCTATACAAAGTCCGGTATCACCGTTTGCATCCATAACGTCAATATTCAAACCACGCCGAACTGATGCGCGCAACGCCGAAACATTACCGTTCTGTGCCAGACCGTACATTTGCGTAAAGGATACCGGAGCTAAATTAGCCGCCCTAACCGGTGTCGGAGCAAACGATAACGGTATGGAACACATTGTTAATCCACACACTGCTTTAGTTAATCGCGCATTTTTAAACATGGCAAAACCTTCCTCAATATACAAGTATCGGAAGCATTTTATCTAAAAAAATTTAAGTTTTGGTTAAGGCTGCTGCCTATTTGCCTGAAAAAAGGCATTGTTCCTTACCGAACAATGCCTCTTAAAAAAATATGAGAATTATCCTATTAATTTTTATCGGTGTTTACGGAAATCTTTTTAAATTTCTGTTTTTCAACCTGTGTTTT
>CAYOYE010000064.1:0-5258 GCA_964408115.1 uncultured Azospirillaceae bacterium | reverse complement strand
CAGAGCTCCGAGATTTTCTGCCGAAACCGGACTATGTTGAATATCCAAACGCTTTTTATTCAGCATAGCAAAAAAATCACCCATTAGCCAGTTTGCCGTTTTTTTAGCATCATGACCGGCGGCAGCGCGTTCAAAAAAGTCGGCAACCTCTTTATTTTCGCATATAACCATAGCGTCATAAGGAGTTAGTCCCATAGTTTCAACAAAGCGGTGTTTTTTGGCATCCGGCAGCTCCACCATTTCTTTTTTAATGCTGTCTATATATTCGTCAGTTAAAACCAGCGGTGGTAAATCCGGTTCCGGAAAATACCGATAATCGTGGGCAAATTCTTTTTTACGCATAACTTTAGTCAAGCCGGTTGTCGGATCAAACTGACGCGTTTCCTGTATAATTTCGCCACCGTTTTCATAAACTTCAACATGCCTTTTAGCCTCGTTTTCAATAGCTTGCATAACAAACTTAACGCTGTTTACATTTTTCATTTCACAACGGGTACGCAACTCGTCAGATCCGTACGGTCGGACGGAAACATTAACATCACAACGCATAGAACCCTCATCCATATTACCGTCACAGGTTTCCAGATAACGTAAGATAGAGCGGAGTTTACGCAAAAATGCTCCGGCTTCTTCAGGAGCGCGAAAATCCGGTTTAGTTACGATTTCCATCAATCCGACACCGGCGCGGTTTAAGTCTATAAAACTTTTGCTCGGGTGTAAATCGTGGATGGATTTTCCGGCATCTTGTTCTATGTGCATACGTTCTATTCCGATATTTTTGGTTGATCCGTCACTTAAATCAATACGGATACTGCCCTCGCCGACTATCGGATATCGGAACTGCGTAATTTGATAACCGGAAGGCAAATCGGCATAAAAATAGTTTTTACGCGAAAATTCGGAATATTTATTTATTTTGGCATTTAAGCCCAGACCGGTTTTAACGGCTTGATGTACGCATGCCCTATTCAAGGTTGGCAACATCCCCGGCATACCGGCATCTACAAAGGATACGTTAGTATTTACATCATCCCCAAATTCGGTTGATGCACCGCTAAAAATTTTAGATTTAGAGATAATCTGACAATGAATCTCCAAACCGACAATAACTTCCCACTTACCTTTTGCCGTTTCTATCAGATATTCCGCCATTTTATTTCCTTTCAAACTTTGCATCTTCTTCTAGTTTTGCCGCAATTTTAAACACCGTACCTTCATCAAACGGGCGACCTATAATCTGCATACCGAACGGCAGTCCGCTCTCGGATAAGCCGATAGGCAGGCTTAGCGCCGGCAATCCTGCAAGATTTACGGATACGGTAAAAATATCATTCAAATACATATTAATCGGATTTTCCGCCATACTCTCATCTCCGATAGGAAAAGCCGTAATCGGAGATGTCGGTGTCAAAATGGCATCACATTCCTGCAAAACGTTAATAAAATCATTATGGATAAGACGCCGCATTTTTTGGGCCTTCAGATAATAAGCATCATAGTAGCCTGCCGATAAAACATACGTTCCTATCATAATACGCCGCTTTACTTCGGCACCAAAGCCTGCCGTACGGGTATTTATATACAATTCATCCAGATTTTTGCCGTTTTCACGCAAACCGAAACGAATACCGTCATAACGTGCCAAATTAGAAGATGCTTCTGCCGGCGCTAACACATAGTATGTTGCCAAAGCATATTTGGTATGCGGTAAGGATACCTCTTTTACTTCGGCTCCACGAGCTTTTAAATATTCGGCAGCCTTGTCCAAATACGCACATATTTCCGGATTCATTCCGTCTAAACGATATTCTTTCGGCAAGCCTATTTTTAAGCCTTTAATATCCTGTCCGATAAAACTCTCATAATCCGGTACAATAATATCGCAAGATGTAGAATCTTTTTCATCAAAACCTGCCATACTTTTCAGCATTATGGCGCTATCGCGTACATCTTTGGTAATCGGTCCGGCTTGATCAAGAGAGGAGGCAAAAGCCACAACACCGTAACGGGAACAACGCCCGTAGGTAGGTTTAATGCCGACACAACCGCAAAATGCGGCCGGTTCGCGAATTGAGCCGCCTGTATCGGTAGCAAAAGCTCCGGCACACATATTGGCACATACCGCCGCAGCAGAACCACCGGACGACCCACCTGGAACTAAAGGTTGATCTTTACTCCAAGGATTTATAACCGCACCGAAGTGACTTGTTTCGTTACTGCCGCCCATAGCAAACTCATCCATATTCAGTTTGCCTAAAAATAAAGCACCATCTTGCAACACGTTAGCCGTAACCGTTGATTCATACGGCGGAACAAAATTATCCAAAATATGCGAACAAGCCGTTGTCCGAATACCTTTTGTACAAAACAAATCTTTTACACCTAAAGGAATACCCTCTAGTGTCCGATTATTACCCGAAGCATAATTTTTATCGGCTTCTTTTGCTTTATCTAAAGCCTGTTCGGCACATTCCGTTACATACGCGTTATAGTGCCGCCCGTCTTCCATATTTTCCAGATAGGCTTTTGTTAATTCGGTAGCCGAAAAATCTTTCTTTTTCAGTCCGTCTAGCGTTTCATGAATCGTCAGTTTGGTAATATCTTTCATTTTTTACTCCACAACCTTTGGTACGGCAAAATAATCAAATTCCGACATCGGGGCATTTGCTAAAATATCTTCACGACAATTTCCTGCCGTTACATTATCTTCGCGCAAACGTAATTGCGAATCGTTTACGGAAATAAGAGGTTCTACATCATCTGTGTTTACTTCATTAAGTTCTTCTATCCAATTAAGGATTTTATTAAATTCTTCTTTTGTTGCATCTATTTTATCGTCTTCAACTTTCAAACGTGAAAGGAATGCAATTCTTTTGACTGTATCATTATCTATTGCCATAACAACCTCTATGTTTTTTACATATTTATAATAAACGGTACGGTTACAGTATCATACTGTAGTCTTTTGAAAAGTTTTAAATAGCGGATATCAACATTATAAGGCAAAATAATCTTCGGACTCCGTACGAATTTGCCGAATATTATTTCAGCGATACGTTCCCGAACGCTTTTCGCGCGCGGATATTCTACTATTTTATACTTTTCGTTTGGGGAAATACCACCTCTTTGCGCTGCCACCTTTAGAGCGTTTCTAAATCCGCCCAACTCATCAACCAAGCCTAAATCAAAGGCCTGACGCCCACTCCAGACACGTCCGCGGGCAATAAGATTTATATCTTTCTTCAGCGGTCTGTTTTCTACCGTTTTTGCCGTAAAATCATTATATACATCATCTAAAGAGGCGTTAAAAATCTTCTGCTCGGCCGGTGTAAAAGGTTTATTAAGGCTTAAAATATCGGCATTTTTACCAACCGTAATACTTTCCCAGTTTATGCCGAGTTTTTTCCATAAATCGGCAAACACAAACTTTCCGCCCAAAACGCCGATTGAACCTGTAACGGTTGTCGGTTCGGCTACAATATAATCACCGGCTAATGACACAAAATATCCACCCGAAGCCGCATATCCGGATTGCGAAATTATTAACGGCACGTTTTTCTCTTTTTTCAGTCTTTGCAAAGCATAATATATTTCATCTGCCGCATTATAACTTCCCCCGGGGCTGTTAACACGCACAATCACCGCACGCAAATCGGGTAATTCGGATATTTCCGCCAATTCTTCCGCAACGTCTGCACTACCTATAACCGGATCTCCCGCCAGCTCATTATCCGAATTACCGGTATCCATAACTCCGTTTAAGTTTAAAACGGCAACTGTCGGTAATTCACCGGAATTAAACTGCATTTGCCCGACATAATCCATAATATGAACAAAGTTTTGTGCGCCATTCTCCGTTAATTCTTTTTCCAAATCACTTAAATAGCGTGTTCCGTCAATCAAATTGAGTTTAATTCCTTCTTCTGCCGATAAAGGAGCCTTATTTACTATATCATCAAAATCGGCGTTCAATTTACGGTTAGCGGAAATATCCGCCCGTAATTCGTTCATAAAACTTTTTGCCAAATCCTGCATATTTTCTTTATACGCTGCCGACATTTTCTTATCCGTAAAAGAAGCCATGGCCGTTTTATATTCGTAACGTGAATAAAAATCAGCCTTAACTCCGAGCTTTTGCATAAGGTTAGAGGCAAAAGGAACTTCTATGTCTATTCCGGTTAAGCCAATTTCCGTATGTGGCTGCATATAAATCTTATCAAAAAAAGAAGCCAGATAATACTCTCGGTTTCCCTGCCCTAACATACCGAATCCTTGCGAAAAAGCATAAGATTTTTTGCCGGTTTGATTAAATATTCTAACTGACCGGCTAATATCTTGAATTTGCGCAAAATCAAGATTGCTGGTGTTTATCAGGGCCACCAGCGTTGTAATGCGTTTATCTTGTGCCGCCAGCTCAATAGCCGTTGTCAGCGTCCGTACTTTCATACTCTGTTTGTTTTGCAGTTCTGCCAACAAATCAATATCCTGACTTTCGGTAAAATTATCGGCAAAGTTGACTACCAAAACCGAGTTATCGGCAATACCGCCTCTTTGCCGTCCATACCAATAACCGGCAAGTCCTAAAAGTAAAATTGTTATAAAAAATAAAGCCCCGATTACCGTACAGAGCGAACGTCCGAAGTCGGCGATTTTTCGCAACATACTTAACTCTCCGTCAAAATAACTTATTTTGCCAACATTTTTTCCACATACGGATACTTTTTTACGGCTTCGGCATTAAGTTCGGCACATTTTGTTTCAATGGCATTTTGCAATTCAGCCATAAATTCAGCCTTGGTCTTACCTTTAGCGCTAATCGGCGGCAAAAATTCAAATACGGCAGTACCGGAATAGCGTAAAAACGAATTTTTTGCCCAGAATAAACCGGTATTTATTGCCACCGGAACAACCTCAAAATCCAAATTTTCCGCCAAAAACATAATACCCGATTTATACCCTTTGGTAGTCCCCGGACGGCAACGTGTACCCTCAGGAAAAATTACAATCGGACGTCCTAAATCCGTTCTTTTTTTGACTTCCGTCAGCATATTTTTCATGGCCGCGGCGCCACCCTTACGGTTCACCGGAATCATTCCGTAAAAATATTGCGACCAACCGAAAAACGGTAAATATACCAGTTCTTTTTTCAAAATATAGGCGGTTTTCGGAACAAACTGGGTAAAGCTGTATGTTTCCAAAGCAGATTCATGCTTACAGGCGTATAATACGTCCTTTTTGCGGATATTTTCCAAACCTCT
>CAYOYE010000063.1:0-5305 GCA_964408115.1 uncultured Azospirillaceae bacterium | reverse complement strand
CCGTTCAAATCAAAATCCGCAAGCGCCTCATGTACGGCATGCAGCTGTCCTAACCCGCCGTCAAGCAAAATCACATCCGGCTTATTTTCGGAACTCATACGCTTAAAACGCCGCACCAAAACTTCTTTCATCATTGCAAAATCGTCATTGGTATTTTCGGTATATTTTATATCAAATTTGCGATACGATTTTTTATCAAATCCCTCCGGTGTAGCAACCACCATTGCCCCAACGGCAAAACTTCCCTGATTATGCGAGTTATCATAAATTTCAATTCGTTGCGGTATTTTCGGTAGCCCGAAATATTTTTGCATTTCCGCCAGATTTGCTTCAACCGAAGCAGTTGCTGCCAATTTTCTTTCTATTGCGGCCTTGGCGTTTTCCACCGCTCTTAAAATAAGTTTAGCCTTATTCCCTTTACTATAAAAATTTATATTACAACCGATTGCCTCTTGCAAAAAATCTGCATTAGTAATCTTTTGCGAAACCAATATTTCTTTCGGTGGTGTATGTTCGGCATAAAACGTACTTAAAAAAGCCTCTAAAATTTCGGTTTCATTCATCTCTCCGGCGTTTTTCGGAAAATACGGTATATTGCCGCAGTTTTGACCTGCTCGCACAAAAAACACCTCTATGCAGACCATATTTTTATATTTTACCACACCTATTATATCTGCCGAAGCAATATTTGCATATTCCACGTTATACCCGCTCTGAATACTTGATAATGCGCGGATTCTATCCCGTAGAACCAACGCCAATTCATAATTCATCTCGTCACTTGCCTGTTGCATCCGCTGTGACAATTCGTCTTTCAAAGCCGTATTTTTACCTTCTAAAAAATCAATAACTTCACTAACAAGTTTGCGATATTGCTCTTTGTTTATCAAACCGACACATGGAGCGCTACAGCGTTTTATCTGATATAACATACATGGACGTTCGCGGTTGTTAAACATTCCGTCCCGACAAGAACGCAAGCGAAAGGCCTTTTGAATAATATCCATCACGTTATTTACCGCCGAAGCGCTGGCAAAAGGTCCGAAATACCGACATTTATCGCGCCTGTTACCCCGACTTTTACGCAAAGCCGGAAAATCCTCTGCGGTATTAATCATTAAATGCGGAAAAGTTTTATCGTCTTTCAACAGAATATTATATTTCGGCTCCAGTTTTTTGATTAAATCGTTTTCCATCAAAAGAGCTTTGGCTTCATTTTCCACAATAATAAATTCCATTGCGTCCACTTCGGAAACCATCCGCTTAATATGATCCGGTAACTTTTCAAAATGCGTATATGCCACAATGCGTTTTTTTATACTTTTCGCCTTACCGACATACAAAACCTTACCGTTTTTATCCAACATACGATAAACTCCGGGATTTACCGGAGCGATTTTCACATTATTTTTTATAACTTCAATGCCATGCTTAATATCAGCCATCTAAACCCCGATTAAAACTTTTGCGGCCGCTCGGGCCTCATCCGTAATATATTCACCCGATAACATTCTGGCAACTTCTTCAATTTTTTCTTCGGCATTTAATCTATGTAAATGTGTTGTCGTAACATTATTTTCGGTAGTTTTTTCCACCTTAAAATGACACTTACTCTGCGCGGCCACCTGCGGCGAATGTGTTACCACAAGCACCTGTACACTATTTCCGAGCTTAGCCAATTTATCGCCGACGGCCTTTGCCGTTGCCCCACCGATACCGCTGTCTACTTCATCAAAAATCATTGTTTCGGCATCTGATACTTGTGCCAGATTTACCTTGAGAGCCAACATAAAACGCGATAACTCACCGCCCGATGCGATTTTACTTATTGCATCATACGGAGTATTCGGATTCGTTGACACCGTAAAGCAAACATCATCACACCCTGTTTCATTCCATGCCTCTACCGGACGCTGCGTAATTTTGGTTTTAAATCCGGCTTTTTCCATTTTCAAATCCGGTAATTCGGCTTTTATTTTTTCATCCAATATCTCCGCTGCTTTTTGCCGCAATTTACTTACGACTTCTGCCTGCTCCGAATATTTTTTCCAAGCCTTGTCTTTAGCTTTTTGCAGCTCCGTCAATTCATCTTCACCGCGTTCCAAATGTGCCAGTTTATCGGCTATTTCGGTTTGCACTGCGGTCAATTCATCAACCGTAACGCCATGCTTACGCGCCAAAGATTTCAGCGTAAACAAACGTTCTTCCAACGCATCTAAATCATTTTGATTTAACGAAATATCGTTCAATGCCGTTTCTATTTCTTCATTAACTTCCTCAACATTGACAAGTGCCGTATCCAAAATTTCGTAAATACCGCCAAACTTATCGTTTAGTACGGCATTTACCCTTGCTATGGCGGACTGAGCCTGACGCAAAGCCCCGACAACGTTAGCCGTCTGATTTATTGCCTTATACGCCGTATTCAGATTTTCGGCAATTTTTTCCGAATTCATCAACTCCCGGCGTTTTTGCTCCAGTTCGGCAACTTCCCCGTCTTGGGGCTTAACCTTCATAAATTCATCATTCCAATGCCGCAAATTTTCTTCTTCTTTTTGTGCGGCAACCATTTCTTCTTCGGCCTGATCACAATTTTGCTTTATTTGTTTATATGCGGCAAAGGCATTTTTCATTTCTGCCATTTCCGCCTCATACGCCCCAAAACCGTCCAAAACATCACGATGCGTTGCCGGATTTAACAACCCCTGATTATCAAATTGTCCATGAACTTCTACCAGATGTGTCCCGATTTCTTTCAGCAGTTTTTGAGTAACAGGCTGATCGTTAAAAAATATTTTTCCCTTACCGTCTGTTGCCAATGTCCGTTTAATAATGATTTCTTTAGCAAAATCCAAATCATATTCGGCACAAAGTTTTGCCAAATTTCCGCTTTTATCTTCAATTTCAAAAATGCCGCTAACCGCCAGCTTATCCGCTCCGTTACGAATCATACCTATATCGGCACGCCGTCCCAAGAGCAATCCTACGGAATCCAACAAAATAGACTTGCCGGCTCCGGTTTCTCCGCTCAATACACTAAAACCGTCCGTAAAATCCAAATCCAATTTATCAATCAAAACTACATTTCTAATTGATAAAGATTTCAGCATTATTCTTTACCTTTCTTTTCTTCCGGCTCTTTTTGCGTATTCTCGGCTTGCTTTTCGGCTTTTTTATCGGCAGCCTGTTTGTTTATTTTTTCTATAACATCAGCCGCTTTAGCCGTCCATTTTCCGTCCGGATAATTATCCTTCAAAATTTTATAGTATCCGTCAGCATATTTATTCATACCCAAAACGGCGTAGATTTCCACTTCTCTATACAACGCTTCTTCTATCTGTACCGTTGTCTGATAATTTTCCAACACCACATTAAAGCGATTCAGAGCCGAAAGATAGTTACCGTCATGCAAATAATAGCGCCCGATCATCATTTCCTGCCCTGCCATATAATCCTCCGTCAGGTTGATTTTATTTCTGGCATCCTCGGCATATTTACTGTTCGGAAACATCATAATCAAACGGGAAAAAGTTTCTTCGGCAGCCGCCGTATCGCCCTGATCTTTATCGGCCGTAGAAATCTGGTCATAATAGCACATACCTTTCAGATAATAAGCATACGCAATATCTTTATTCCCTGGGTGATACTTAATAAAGCGATCCAAAGCCAAAACGGCATCATCATATTTTTCGTCTTTATAATACGCATAAGCCCCCATCAGTTTAGCCTTAACCGCCCATTGTGAATACGGATGATCTGTTTCTACGCGTTCAAAACCTTCGGCTGCTTTTTGATACTTTGTTTTTTCCAAATCATCAAACGCATTATTATACAGTTCTTCTGCCGAAATATCTTCTTTTACGGCTTTATCTCCGGCGCATGCGCCCAACATCAAAACAACCAACGACACCAAGCCTAATTTTTTCATCTGTTATTCCTCCGTTATTTCATAATTTGCGAAATCGGCAAACACTTTTTTCAAAACTTCGTTATTGTGATAATGCCCTGTATGATAGGCGGTTATTTTAGCTTTCAAGCGATATCCCGAAGTAAACATATCTCCGATACAATCCAATGTTTTGTGATTAACGCACTCATTTGCTACTCTAAATCCGCCCTCGTTCAAAATATTTTCACCGTCCAATACAACGGCATTATCCAAACTGTCACCCTTAATCAAACCGACAGAGCGCAGATGATCCACCTGATACTATTCACAAAAGGTGCGCGCCGGTGCAATCTGACGAGCAAAAACGTCTTCGGTTATAACCCCGTTAAATTCCTGATGTCCAACAATTTTAGACGGGAAATCAATCACAAAATTTATATCTAAAACATCTGCCGGTTCTAAAGATATACTGTTTTCTTTATCATCGGCAAACACAACTTTTTTCTTTATGCGTAAATACTTCCGTTTAGCTTTTTGTTCTGCTAACACCGCATTTTTCAGTTTTTCATAAAAAACCGCACCGCTCCCGTCCATAATCGGCAGTTCCGGATTATTAACTTCTATGCGGGCATTATCAATTCCGATAACCGACAAAACCGCCATAACGTGTTCTATTGTGCTGACGACCTGCTTATCGGCATTACCCAAACAGGTACAATTACGCGTATCTACCACATTACCGAACAGTGCCGGAAAAACGTTGTTTGCGCTCAAATCCGAACGAACAAACACAATTCCGCTGTTTTCTTCTGCCGGACGGAATACCAGTTTGCTCTGACAACCGCTATGTAACCCGATTCCGCAAATTTCTACCGCTTCACCAAATGTTTTTTGCATATACCACTCCTCATAAAAGCAAAAGAAAGGTAATCTATAAGCCGAGTTCTGTACACTATTTGCTTTACCGTAAAGGGCAAAGATTTGTGCGATAGCTATTCATCTACGCTGTATGTCACCACACAGCTGGTGCGACCCACCTCTGGAGCGGACCGGAAACAATCCGATTACATACAACGAAAGTTGCAGTCTCCCATTTGGTCTTACATCAGATAGGGTTTACCTTGCCATACGCATTACTGCCTATGCGGTGAGCTCTTACCTCGCCTTTTCAACCTTACCGGCATATAGCCGGCGGTAATTTTCTGCGGCACTTTCCCTTGGATTTCTCCAGCCAGACGTTATCTGGTATCTTGTTTCCGCGAAGCCCGGACTTTCCTCATCTGTGGATTTTACATTCCCAGACGCAGCTATCCGACTACCTTTCCTAAAAATGATTAACCCGAATTACAAATAAAATCAATGTTTTTAAAGTATTTTCCCAACTTTAATTAAATATTAAGCATTTTTTACTAAAAC
>CAYOYE010000062.1:0-5344 GCA_964408115.1 uncultured Azospirillaceae bacterium | reverse complement strand
ATTACCACTCTGCCAACGCTCCACCGGTAATACGGAAATATGTTTATCTTAACTTTTGCTTATAGTCAATATATTTTTTGTATTTTTTTTATTTTATCCCCAAACGGCTTGAAAAAAGCCAAACGGCTATTATTTTTATCAAAAAAGGAGAAAATCTATGGAATTATATTTGTTGGTCGCGCTGCTTTTTGTGTATCTGATAACGGCGGCAATGGTAGAAAAAGTGTTGTTACAACGGATTTGGACACTGGCTTTTATCGCTTCTTTTGTTGTAACGGCGGTGGCTATTGCTTTTTTGCGTATTTCCAATCAAGATGTGATGATGTCGGCAGATAATTTGAATTGGTATTATCTTTTATATTTATTCGGTTCGTTATCCGTTGTTTTAGGCATAATTAATCTATGGCTTTATCGTGTTCCGTTATGGCATATTTTAAGACATTCACAATCTGATGACAGCGCTAAAGAATAGTTGAAGATTTTTATTTTTTGTGTATGATGTACCTCAACAGGAGAGGTTATGTTACGCATTAATAATATACAGGCGGCGCTTAATGATACGCCGGAAAAAATAAAACAAAAAGCCGCAGATAAGTTGTTTGCCACACCGGAAGATTTGCAAAATTTCAAAATTTCCAAAAAATCGGTTGATGCGCGCAATAAAAAAAACGTACATTTTGTTTATAGCGTTGATTGTGACGATTTACCGCTGGTGTTGCCGGATAAGGATATAGAAAAAATAAATCCGCAGCAACTGCCGATATTTAAAATTGCGGCAACCGGAAAACGTCCGATTGTTGTCGGAAGCGGTCCTGCCGGTATGTTTGCCGGTTTGGCTTTGGCAGAGGCCGGACTCAAGCCTATTATACTGGAACGCGGGGCAGATGTAGATACCAGACATACGGAAGTGGAAGTTTTTTGGCAGACCGGCAAACTCAATCCGGAAAGCAATGTGCAATTTGGAGAGGGAGGTGCCGGCACTTTTTCGGACGGTAAACTGATGAGCGGAATTAAAAAAGATATGTTTACCGCAAAGGTTATGTCCGAGTTTGTGGAAGCCGGCGCACCTGCCGAAATTATGTATTTGGCAAAGCCGCATATCGGTACGGATAAACTGCGGGTTGTCGTGCGTAATATCCGCCGTAAAATTGAGGGTCTGGGTGGCGAATATCGGTTTAATTCAAAGTTGGACGGACTGATTATAAAAGACGAAAAACTAACAGCCGTTAGAGTGAATAACGGCGGTGAGGTTTACGAATTGGCTACGGATAAAATGTTTTTGGCTATCGGACATAGTGCGCGTGATACTTTTGAAATGTTGCATAGTTCCGGTGTTTATATGGAGCAAAAACCGTTTTCCGTCGGTGCGCGGATAGAACATAAACAATCTATGATTAATTCGCTTCAATATGGGGCGGCAGCGCTAAATCCTAATTTAGGTGCGGCAGATTATAAAGCAGCCGTACATTTACCGAACGGGCGTTCCGTTTATACGTTTTGTATGTGTCCAGGTGGCGAAGTTGTTGCTGCAGCTTCGGAAATCGGGCGTGTTGTAACAAACGGTATGAGCGAGTTTGCCCGTAATAAGGATAACGCTAATGCGGCGTTATTGGTTGGTGTCGGAGAGGAAGATTTCGGAAGCAAAGAACCGCTCGCCGGAATGTATTTCCAGCGAAAGTTGGAAGAAGCCGCGTTCAGATTCGGCGGAAAAAATTATCATGCACCGGCGCAAACTGTCGGAGATTTTTTACAAAACAGAGAAAGCAAACATTTAGGTGACGTAGAGCCTTCTTATCGTCCGGGGGTTAATTTAACCGATTTGAGCAATGTGTTACCTGCCGAAATAGCAGCGGCAATGCGCTGCGGAATTAAGGAAATGGCAAAAAAACTGCATGGTTTTGATAGCGCAGGTGCGCTGTTGACTGGTGTTGAAACCCGTAGTTCTTCACCGGTACGAATTGTGCGTGATGCAACAATGCAATGTAATATTCGCGGCATTTTTCCTTGTGGCGAGGGGGCAGGCTATGCCGGAGGTATAACCTCGGCAGCGGCGGACGGCTTGAAAGCGGTCTATTCGCTTTGTGAATAATCTTCGGACCCAAATATAGTATAGCGAAAAAATAGCCTAATTTGACAAATTTCCACTTGCACTATAAATAAAAATGATTTATACTCAAGCTAATAAATCATTTAGGTGGGGAGAGAAAAATTGGTTAGACGCAAAAAAACAAAATCTGATGATGAGATATTAGAAGATAACAATGCCGAAGAAGTAAAGGCTAAAACAATGCAGGAAGCCGAAAATACGGAATCGGTAGAGGAAACGGATGAGGAAAATGTTACGCTTCTTCCGTTGACGTATGATGAACTTTATGCCAGCTTATTGAATAGAATCTGCTTACCGCAAGAAAATGAAAATTCGGAATTACATAAAGTTTATGCCGATTATTTCGGTGAGGATTTTCAAATTAAAGATTTGCCTAATGATATAAATGATAAGCGTATGCGCGCCGTTGCCGCCGATTATTTGAATATTCGGATTAACAGAATAAAAGACCAGTCTATTTCGTTGGATCCGCTCAGTATTAATGACGCTATGGCAGGTATTAACGATTTAATCGGCATCAGTCAGTCGGCGGTAGAAGATTTATCTAAAGACGATTATGACAAAATTGTCGGTTTGCGGATAGCCAATATTAAGGAGCTGACCCAAATGTATGATGTTTATAATTTGGGGCGTGATATTTTGAATAAAGCCAGTATTGAAGGTTTGGCAGCCGTTTCGCAAATAGATATGGAAAACAAAACTCATCAGGCTGAAGTATATCATCACGAAGGCATAATAAATAGCGAGCAAATGGCCAAATTTTATTATAATATGGCGTTGGTAAACGAACTGCGAAATCCGGCTAATGTAACCAGAAACGGTAATTCGCTGTCCGGCGGATATATGAAAAAGGCTTTGGAACTTACTCAAGATGTAACTTTGGTTAAAGCCTGCTATGACCGTATGCCGGATTGGAAGGGGAATAAACAGTCTCTAATTGGAAATGCGTTGGATAAGATTCTGCGCAACAGTACTAATAATACCGAAATAGGTAAGGCACACATGCTATATGCCAAAAATGTGATTAGTAAGGATATTTCCGGCGTATTTTCACGCAAAAAAGATATAGAATATCAAGAGGCAATGTATCACTATAACGAGGCCTTTAAGTTTGCCGCTACAAATGAAGAAAAAACATCAGTCTTGCGGAGTATGGCCAAACTGCAGAAAAAGTTTGACCGCAAAGGATATACGCAGACCAGTATTGTTTTGGCAGGTAATTTTATGAGCGGCAAAAACAAGGTTAAAGAACTGATAGGTATAGCCGCTTATACAGACGATAAAAAATTGAAAAAAGAATTGCTGGAAAGTGCCGTTAATGAATTGGTTGATACAGCCGATATTAAAACAGGCGAACGTAGCCTGCTTCTGAAAAATATCGGTAACAATTTGCGAGGTTTATATACTCCGGAAGAAAAAGATAAAATATCCGTCTTATCTTCGCTGGAAAAGAAATATTGTATTGATGACAATGTTATGAATAATATGCCGTTGCGCAAAATATCATCTAAAGGAAATGATTATTTTCATTAATTCGGTAGTCGGCCGATATAATAAACGGTGAAACTTATTGACAATATCAATCCGCTATTTATATTAAAAACAGAGGAATAGTATAAATGAAAACAGGATTGGTTTTAGAGGGCGGAGCACATCGGGCAATTTATACAGCCGGTGTGCTTGACGTTTTTATGGAAAATAATATCGCTTTTGACGGCGTAATCGGTGTATCTGCCGGCGCAATACATGGTTGTTCTTATGTTGCTCAACAAAAAGGACGGAGCATAGCTTATACGCTTAAATATGCCGCAGACCGGCGATATATGAGCTTTTATTCGCTGCTGACAACCGGAAATATGGTGGGCGAAAAGTTTTGTTATCACGAATTGCCGGATAAACTTTTTCCTTTTGATTATGCAAAATTTACTGAATCCGGTGTTGATTTTTATGTTACCTGTAGCAATTTGGAAACCGGAAAAGCCGAGTATATCCTTTGTCGGGATATGAAACGCGATATGGCTTATTTACGGGCTTCGGCATCTATGCCTTTTGTTTCGCGTATTTCCGAAATAGACGATAAAAAGCTGTTAGACGGCGGAATTTGTGACAGCATTCCGGTACGGGCGTTTCAAAATATGGGGTTTGAACGTTGCGTTTGCGTTTTGACACGAGAATACGGATACCGGAAAAAAGCAAATAAACTAAATCCGATAGCCGGAATATTTTATCACCGTTATCCAAAATTCGCAGCCGCTATTCGCCGGCGTCATCTGATGTATAACGAAGAACTTGCCGATATATCCGAACAGGAGCAAGCCGGTAAGATATTCGTAATTCGTCCCGGTCGCCTTATAAAAATCAGCCATACGGAAAAGAATAAAAAAATTTTGCAGGCTGTCTATGAATTAGGTAGAGAGGACGCGCAAAATGCTCTGCCGAAGTTGCAAAATTTTTTACAAAACGGCATAAACAAGTAGCAACTAGCAGCTGATAGCATTTTTAGCAATTCCGGCAAGTGATGTTTCTTTATATTCGCTTTTTAGACTTAGACCTGTTTCCAACATTGTTTTAATAATGCTGTCCAGACTTACTATATGGTTTCCCGTACCCTGTAGAGCCAAACGGGCGGCATTGACGGCCTTGATTGCTCCCATGGCGTTGCGCTCAATACATGGGACTTGTACTAATCCGCAGATAGGATCGCACGTCAGTCCTAAATTATGTTCCATAGCTATTTCGGCGGCGTTTTCTATTTGTTTGTTGTTACCCCCGAATGAGGCAACCAGACCGCCTGCGGCCATAGAGCAGGCAACCCCGATTTCTCCCTGACATCCGACTTCGGCACCGGATATTGACGCATTGGTACGATATAAACTACAGATAGCCGATGCCGTAGCCAAAAAGTTGATACTGGCATTTTGCATTTCTGTTTTACTGCCGAATTTTCCATAGCGTTTCATATAGCGCATAACTGCAGGAATTACACCGGCAGATCCCATTGTCGGGGCAGTTACCATTCGTCCGCCGGCAGCGTTTTCTTCGGCTACGGCAAAGGCCCATATATTAATCCAATCAATAGCAACTAACGAATCTAAAGAATTTTGCTCAAAATTGTTTTTTAGTCTTTCATAAATTTCTTTAGCGTGACGCTTTACTTTTAAGCCCCCGGGTAAATAACCGTCTTTAGATAAGCCGATATCAATATTTTCCTGCATAATATTGTCAAGTTTTAAGATG
>CAYOYE010000061.1:0-5367 GCA_964408115.1 uncultured Azospirillaceae bacterium | reverse complement strand
TTCACCGCACCCTATTGCGAAATACGGTTCGGTTTCTACGTTTCTTTTTTTGCCAGCCGAATTTCAGACGTTTTGTGTTTATCATAAGTTCTTGCGGACTATGTTGTGAAACATGGAAAGCTATTCTTCAAAACATATTATCCCCGTTTCTATTGCGAAATACAAACGGGTTTCAATTTGGCTATTTGTTATGTCTTGTACTTAATACAAGGAAAAAGCTATCGTGAGATACCTTTTTCCGCAGCCTGGGTCCGTTTATTTTTCTTCGAGCAGGAAATAAACGGGCCTTTTTTATTGATTGATTTTCTATATTCGGTATGTTATGTTGGTTGCAATTAATAGTGAGGTTTACCAATGAAACAAATTATATTTGCACTAACTTTAATTCTTATTGTAACATCCGCAAAAGCGCAGGAAGTCACCTTATCCGAAGCCAAAGATCTTGTTTTTAGCGATAAAAACGGGCGCGAATTTGTAGAAGATAAGGACGGTCAACCGTTTAAGGGGGCGGTTATCATTCCGGATGAAGAAGATCGGGAAATAACCTATTTCTATCGGCAAGGGCGTAGGCATGGAGTCGCTATCTCGCATTATGAAGACGGTAAAACAGAGTTGGAAATAACCTATCATAAGGGATATAAAAACGGTGAAGAAATTGCCTTTTATGAAAACGGTAATCCGCAATATAAAAAAACTTATAAAAATGATGTGTTGCATGGCGAACAGATAATTTTTTATGAAAACGGCAAACCAAAACAGCGCAGTATCTACGAAAACGGACAGCTTAACGGCGAAGTAAGTTATTTTGATCAACAGGGTAACTTAACCAAACTTGAAACCTATAAAAACGATATAAAAGACGGGATAGAAAGAATAATTGTCAACAATTTTCTGATAGAAGAAAACCACTATGTAGACGGTCAACTCTCCGGTATTACCAAAAAATATAACGAAAAGCACCAAACAGAAGAAATTACTTATGTAGACGGAGTTGCCAACGGTTTACATAAGATCTTCCACGAAGACGGTAGCCATATGGAAATTCCGTATGTCAACGGCAAAAAATCGGGTATTGTAATTGTGTCTTATCCGTCCGGAGCCATTGCCGAAAAACAACGCTATGCTAATGACGTAAAAAACGGCTTAACCGAAAAATTTTATGAAAACGGTATTCGCAGTTTGGCAACCAACTTTAAAAACGACCAAAGAGAAGGCATCAGCCGTATGTTTGACCAAAACGGCGATTTAATCTCTGTTTCGTACTATATTGACAACATGGAAATGGCCAAAAATCTAATTAGCGAATCCGCCACCTTAAAAGATATTTATGCCCTGTACAAAGACAAAAAGTTAAGCGGTGCAACCAATAAAAAAATCTTATGGTATCCGGTGCTATGGCTTGGTCTTAATTTAGAAAACAACGATATTATTGAAGAACTTAATAAAGAAATGAAAATGTATGCCGCCAATATCGGTTCTATAGAGCCGTATAAACAGGCAGGAATAGCACAGTATGTAAAAAACAATCGGACATTATTTTTCGGTTTATCCCCGTTAAGCTATGCCGTTAATTTATCTTTGCCAACCGAAATTATGCAAAAACTAACGGCTAATGCCAAAAACATTAACGAAACGGATGAGCGCGGTTTTACGGCACTAACCGAAGCAATTCGCCTTAACAATGCCGAAATGATAAAATATCTGCTAATGAAAAATGCTGATGTAAATAAAATTTATGCCGATGGTAATACGGCTCTGTTATATGCCGTTAAAGAAAATGCCGATATGGAAATCATTGATATGCTGCTAGAAGCCGGCGCCGATGTTAATCTTTCGGATGGTAAGCATGACAGCGCCCTCACCTATGTTTTGCGCAACAAAGTAGATCCGCAGTTGCTGGCGCGGATATTTAACGAAAATATAGATACGGAAAACAATATCGGGGAAGAACAAAAACCTTTATGGAAGCAGTTATACGAACAAAATAACCTTGAACTGCTCAAAACAGTTCTTACTAAACGCGGAAACATTACCCAACCTGACGTCAATGGTGAAATTCCGCTTTACACACTTATCAGCGATTTAAAAAATACCGCTATGGTTGATTTGGCCTTTTCTCTTATAGATAAGGCGGATAATACCTTGTGGCAAACAGCGATAAAAAGTCGTGATTTATCGCTTGTACAACGGACACTTACCAAAAACGCCGATATTAATGCCAAAGACCAAAACGGAGATACCGCACTGTTATATGCCGTAAAAAACGGTTATGATTTGGATTTTATCAAAAAATTGGAAGAATCCGGAGCAGATGTCGGTATTAAAGATGCAGACGGAAATACGGCGCTTGGCATGGCAATTAAGGCCGATAATCTTGCGCTAACCGAAAATCTGTTACAAAACGGCGCGGATATTAACGGACAATATAACGGGCGTATTTATTTATTGACCCTATCGCCGCAACAAGCAGATATGACAAAACTTTTACTGCAATATAAGGCCGAAAATGCGTATCCGGAAAAGAACAATATCCCGTTATTGCTCAAAGCCGTTGAAAACAATAATCTAACTTTGGCAGAATATTTATTGCAGCAAAATAACGGCACTGCATATCAGGATTCCGAAGGGAATAACGCGTTGTTGTGGTTGGCGGATTGGGCTGCCGAAAATGCAGCCGGAGAGCCAAAATTTTTATTGGAACAAATCAGCAAAACAACCTCATTATTCCTAAAATACGGTATGGATATCAATGTCCGTAACAATAACGGCGAAACATTATTGATTCGCCTGGCTAAACAGCCGAAAATCAGCGGTTATGACGATATTGTTTCCGCGCTCCAGCTACTGGGAGCTAATCCGGATTTACGCGATCAATACGGAAAAACAGCCGCCGACTATCACAGTAAATAAAAAAAATTATGTTTTGTTTTTAAGCACTTCCGAAAAAAATCAGAAGTGCTTAAATATTTGCCGTTATCAATAATACGGAATAACTCTTGTGGTACTACCGTTAATCAGCATACATCTCTGACCGGCAGCAATTAATGTATCCGTACCTTGCGTAACGCTATATGTTGCGCCGCTATCCGTACGCACAATATATTCGTATCCGCCCTGACTCATAATGGCATTTTCCGTTGCCGTACCAGCCAAAGCCCCGACAGCTACTCCGCCCAATGTCCCTAAAACGGTGGCGCTGGAACCATGACCTATGGTAGAACCTGCTAATCCTCCGGCCACACCGCCGACAACCGCACCGGTACTGCCGCTACTGTTGACATTTACGCTCCGTACCGAAAGAACGGTACATGGAAACGCATTACTGGCCTGTCCTACCGAAGAATAATTATAATCGTTGCTGCCGATTTTCGGTGTGCAGGCAGACAAAACGGCAAAGGCCGATAAAACACAGAATAAACTACTTTTCATATTGTTTCCCCCTGATATATAAACTAACTACATAATTATCCATATAAAAGTTATTGTCAAGTATGGACAATTAAAGTTATATGGTTTATACTGCGCAAAGTTGTGAAAATTTATCATATTTTAGAGGGAAAAATGTTGAAAAGAACTAAAATCGTAAAATTATTGGCTGCCGAACAAACCATAGACGAGGTTTTGCTTAAAGGTTGGGTGAAAACCAGACGTGATTCCAAGGATTTTTCATTTTTGGAAATAAATGACGGTTCATGCTTAAAAAATATTCAGGTTATCGCCAATAATACCCTCCCGAATTATAATGACGTTAAAAAATTGACTACCGGATCTTCCGTTGCCATACGCGGAGCTTTAACGGAATCCGCCGGCGGAAAGCAAAAATTTGAGGTCAAAGCAGAAGAAATCACCGTTTACGGTATTGCTCCCGATGATTATCCGTTGCAGAAAAAAGGTATGAGTGACGAATTTTTACGCACAGTTGCTCACTTGCGTCCGCGCACAAATAAATACGGTGCGGCTTTCCGCGTTCGTTCACGTTTATCGTATGCTATCCATAACTTTTTCCAGAGTCGTGGTTTTGCCTACGTTCATACACCGCTGATTACCGGCTCTGATTGTGAAGGTGCAGGTGAAATGTTTCAGGTTACAACTCTGGATTTAAAGAATCCGCCGTTGTTGCCAAACGGCGAAATTGATTATAGCAAAGATTTCTTCGGAAAAGAAGCTCATCTGACTGTTTCCGGACAGCTTAACGGTGAAATGTATGCTTGTGCTTTAGGCGATATTTATACTTTCGGACCGACTTTTCGTGCCGAAAATTCCAACACCCAACGTCATGCTGCCGAATTTTGGATGATTGAACCGGAAATGGCGTTTGCCGACCTTAATGACGATATGGATTTGGCTGAAGATATGGTGCGTTATTGCGTTAAGGATATTATGGAAAATTGCGCTGATGATTTAGATTTGTTTGAACGTTTTGTTGACCCGACACTCAAAGATACTTTGCGCAATATTATTGACAACGGATTTGCCCGTATCACTTATACCGAAGCCATTGAAATTATGAAAAAATCAAATCATAAATTTGAATATGCTCCGGAATACGGTGTTGATTTGCAAACGGAACATGAGCGTTTCTTGGCCGAAGAACATTTCAAACGTCCGGTTATTGTTCGTGACTACCCGAAAGAAATTAAAGCATTTTATATGAAATTAAATGCCGATGGAAAAACCGTTGCCGCTATGGACGTCCTTGTTCCGAGAATCGGTGAATTAATCGGCGGTTCTCAACGTGAAGAAAGATATGATGTTTTGGTCCAAAAAATTAAAGATTTGGGCATGGATATTAAAAATTACGAATGGTATCTTGATTCGCGTAAATACGGCTCTGTTCCGCATGCCGGCTTTGGTCTCGGATTTGAGCGTATGATGATGTTGGTAACCGGTATTGCGAATATTCGTGATACAATTCCGTTCCCGAGAACTCCGAAATCTATCAGTTTTTAAGGAGAGTATATGCGCAGAATTATCTTCATTTTAAGTTTGCTTTTGCTGACAAAACCTGCTTTTGCCGACAATAGCGCTGTTTTAGAACAGGCTGAAAACAACATTGCCGAAGACGATATGTATTCCGGTACTCAAATAATGCCGTTGGAAAAAACGCTGACGGCTGAGGAACAGCAGCAGGAAAACAGCACCGATGTTGAATTTATTGAAGATACGGATACTTTACCGGATTTGGCGTGTGACTCGGAGAATCTTAAAAAACAAGTTGAGAATTTTATTTATCGAAACATAAATAAAGACAAAACTGCTTCGGTTATTGAACAGCGCCGCCGTATTCTACTGGTAAACAATCTGCATAATTTTTCTGAAATTGATATTACCAAAGATGACGGCAAAAATAATTTTTCAGCCAGAGCC
>CAYOYE010000060.1:0-5492 GCA_964408115.1 uncultured Azospirillaceae bacterium | reverse complement strand
TTCTACTTCCAGTCTTTCTTGTACAATTTGTTCCAGTGTTTTCTTTTCTTCTATTTTTAAATTTTTTATGTTTACACTCCGCGCGCTTGCCATATATTTATCTATACCCATGTATGCCAGCTTGTTTAACGGTATAATCAATAGTTTTATGAACTTAAAATGATTTATCCGATACCAGCCGTAAAAACATAGCGGAAAATACATAAAAATTCCGATTAACAGAATTAGATCTTTTTGTTGGATTACGCCACCGTTATCCCAATAGTTCGCAATCATCTTATAAAAATCAGGAGAGAGGATGTTAACGTGGTATATCAGTCTGAAAAACAGCCGAAAAATGACCACCAGTAGTCCGCTCCACACCGTACCGGTTACAGCAACAAGTAAAAAGTGAAAAAACTTCTTTATCATCGGCTCTTTCCAGTATTAAGCCAATTTGTGAATTCTTTGAATTTTTTATCTTTTACATATCCCTTATAACGTTTTTTATATTCGTTAAGTCTGGTCTTTCTCTGCTTATTCTTTCTCTGTTTATCTTTTACATTATCCATACTCTCAATAATCTGCTGATAAACCTCGTTGGCATTTTTATTTCGGTAACTATAAAATTTTGCCGTTTCGCTCAAATTCAAAATCTCTTTATCTTCCATTGTCGGAGTTAAAACTTCACCGGCATGCTCGGACTGTTCAAAGATTTTATTGAGCTTGTCAACTTCGGCTTCGGAACCATAATACGGATTTTTACCATTGCTCTTAAAGTTACCTTCCTGAACGTCTAATTCAACTTTTGCTTTTGCTGTCGCCAGTTGTTGTTGCAATAGCTTTATATAGGCATTAACATTTTCGGCAGACATAGTATCCAGTTTTTTCGGATCGGAGGTAATGCCCGCGGCCTCTGCTGCCAGTTTGGTGTGTTCGGAAATTGCCTGTATACCAACGGTGATGGCTTGGAAATTCTTGTTAGCCATTTCCTGAATCTGTTTCTGTACTTCGGCATCACTTAATGAAGCAAATTTGGTGTTTCCGTCTGTCAGTTGCTGCTGCATATATTGAACGGTTGCCGCATCCAGTGCCATTTTATGTAAGGCAGATACCTGCGCGGTTTGTTTATCAAGACGCGTAGCATTTTCTTGAAGATTTTGTTTAAACTCTGTCGGGTTTTTATTATATTTTTCGGTTGCCGTTTCAATAATTTTTCTATCAACCGGATTATTCGGATCAAGTGTTTTCCAATTTGGCGGATTCTTACCGACATTGTTTATTAAGTCATCGTTAATATCCTTAAAACGACCGGTTTGCTCATTAAACCTTTGATGAAGCACTACGGGGATATTGTTCAAAATTTGTTGCCCGCGCACACTGTTTTGACTGTTGGACTGTTGAGTATTATGCCCGTTTTGTTTGGCTTTTTCTTTTGCTGAATGTTTGATTTTTTCGCACAGCTTATCGGTTGCGGAGGTTAAAACGCTGTCAATTTTTTCCAAAATTGCATTAAGCCCGCCCAAAAACCACTCGTTATACATAAAATCAATAATATCTCTCTCTCTAACCGGAGAAAAATGACTTTCGCCGGCTTTTCCCTGATCATCTTCCGGAGCTTCTTCTACCGTAGCTTCGTTTTCTTCTTCCGGTTTATTGATATTAAGGTTGATAGGCTTACCCTGTATTTTTACGTCCAATTTCTCTTTGTTTTCGCCGCCAACCTCTAGTGATTTGCCCTTGTTTTCTTCTTCTTCATTTGCCATACCGACAGTTAAGGTATTAGGATTTTCTTCTACGTTTTGCAGGGCGGCAGAATTTGTTTTTTCTACAGCCATACCGGCGGTTTCCGTTAGAGATAAATCCTCCAGCGCAGGTGATATCCCGTTTTCATCTTTTATTTTTGCCTTCTGCGCAATATCGTAAACATTACATTGGCTATTGTCTTTGGCATTGATATCAACTCCCAGCTCCTGCATTTCTACCAGCGCATCATGATAAATCTGTTGTTGCCGTCTAAATACTTCTCTATCTTCTTCCGACAGATTTTTTTTAGGAGATCTGTCTATATTGGCTTTGTCGCATGCCGCTACGGCATTACGGGCCACACAGGTTGCCAATGTGTCGCCGGTTTTGGGATTTTTACTCTGCATAAACTCATTGGCTGCCTCTTCAGATAAGATACCTTCCTCTTGCATTTTTCTGATTGTACGCAGGGTTTTCATGGTGCGGTCAATTTTTTCAAGACCCAGTTCTCCTTTTTTGGGATTGCGTTTCGGAAATGCCTTCATTAAAAACTCTCGGGAAGATAAGAGATTTGGATTTTTCTCTATAATATCACGCAATACCGCCATATCCGGACTGCTTTTTTGTACCTCATTCAAAAAACGATCGGAGGCAGCTTTATTTACTTGTTTTTCTGCTTTTGCGTTAGATTTTGTTTTAGACATTTTCAATCTCCAAATTTCCTATTGGCCCGATTATACCACGAAAAAACTTTTTTGTCTATATGTTTTTTCCGGCTAAACTTTTAGGTTTTTCAAAAAATTACCTATTTCCATATTTACTCTTATTCCGTCTTTTGGCGAAACTTTAATCAGCCCGAAAAAACGTGGTTTTATCTTACTGAAATCAATAGGAGCAAAGGTGGCAGGATTTTTTGTTAAGGCCTGAAAAGCCCCGTCAGGATCTTTTTGTGCCACTCTGAAATAACCGCTGATAAGTCTGTCGGCATCTATCGGAAAGTTTTTTTTGCTGACGGCTTCGGTAAATTTGCGTTGTCTTTCTTTGCGAGCCAAATATTCTTCATACATAATTCTTTTAATGTGTCGTTCCTGATATTTGGCTAATTTTGCCTGATATGTCAATTCGCAGCTTTCAATATCAATAAGAATTTCCACATAAGAAATAACCGCCAGCTGCAAATCTTGATTTGTTATTTTTTCGGCAAAATTCAAAAATTCTTCATCAGTAGATGACGGCGGAAAACTTCCGATTTCTTTCGGAAATATTTTCACCAGCAACAGCCAACCGTTTATCAAATCACTTGATAAAATATTGCCGATATAAGGCTTATAATTAGGATACAGACTTTCGGCATTAAATTCACATTGATATTCTTGCTTTAGATGTAAATTAGAAAGTTTATTAACTGATGTATAAAAATTTACGAAAGCCTGCGCCAGCTCTGATTCATCACTCCCTAAAGTCGGTTGATTTTCGTGCTCCTCGGCGACTTTTTTAGCCTCGTTAAAGGAAGACACCAAATCCTTATCCAAATCTTCCTCTTCCATTTCTTTACTGATTTGTTTGCCTTCAGGACTTAATTCCACAAAATCGTTATCGTCATCGTTATCTTCTTCATCGTCATCTTGTTCATCTGCGATATTATCTTTGAGTTCATTCAGCTTTTCTTTAGCATTACCCGTAGACGGCGGTGTGTTATCTTCATCATCAAATTTACTGTTAATAAAGCTGTCCAGAAGTTTTTCAAAATCATCATTGTCATCTTCTAATAAATCGTCATTTTCAGCCATAAAATATCCCCTTGCTTTTATACTAAACAATCACTATGATAACAGTATAATACGGAAATCATAAAATAAGGTTAATAAAGGTAAAAATGCACAAGGAAGACGTTATAAATACGCAAGAAGTAACCGCTACGGAACAGAATTTGCGCCTTGATAAATTTTTGGCACTTCGTTTACCCGAACTCTCTCGTTCGCGCATTCAGCATCTTATAACTGACGGTAATGTCGCTTCGGATGATATCATAATTAGCGACAATTCTTATAAAGTCAAAATCGGAGATAGTTATCAAATAACCGTACCACCGGCACAAGAAGCCGAACCTCAGGCCGAAAACATAAGTTTGGATATTGTGTATGAAGATGATGATCTGCTGGTAGTAAATAAACCGGCGGGAATGACGGTTCATCCTGCGGCCGGAGCTTATACCGGAACACTGGTCAATGCCTTGTTATATCATTGTCGTGATAACTTGTCGGGTATCGGCGGAGTAAAGCGCCCGGGGATAGTCCACCGCATAGATAAAGATACCAGTGGTTTGTTGGTGGTGGCAAAAAATGATTTAGCACATCAAGGATTAAGCACCCAGTTTGCCGAACATTCCATTGAGCGGACTTATTTTGCCGTTGTCTATGGAACGCCAAATCCGTTAAACGGCCGTATAGAAGGTAATATCGGACGCAGTAATTCCGATCGCAAAAAAATGGCGGTGGTAGAAAACGGTGGTAAACCGGCAATTACAAATTATAAAACTTTGCGTAGTTTTAAGCGGATAGCGGCACTTGTGCAATGCAATCTGGAAACCGGCCGTACACATCAGATTCGTGTTCATCTTTCCGCTATGGGTAATGCTCTTATTGGCGACAAAGTGTATGTTAAAAACAAAAAGACCATTTTGCCTGCTGCCGCAAAGCAAATCATCGGCGAATTTCCGCGTCAGGCTTTACATGCCAAAAGTTTGGGTTTTATTCATCCGCGGAGCAAAAAGTTTATGAGTTTTGATTCTTTGCTGCCGGATGATATGAATAACCTGTTGGAAAAACTGGAAAATATTTAATCATATATCCGATTATATGCAAATATAACTAAAGAGTAGATTGTCTGTTTTTTGTTTGGTTTATATTATTTAAGCCGGTCAAAAAACAGGGAGAACGAACGATGGAAAACGTAACTACTCTTATCGGACTTGACTTTTCGCCGGAAATAAATCTGGCAAGATATTTGCAAAGTATTCGTAAATATCCGATTCTGACGCAGGAAGAAGAATACCAACTTGCCGTAGAATATAAACAAACCAACAATAAGCAGATTGCCTATCGGCTTATTACCTCACATTTGCGTTTGGTGGTGAAAGTTGTTTCTAAATATAAGGGCTATGGTTTGCCGGTAAGTGAAATGATTTCGGAGGGTAATATCGGTCTGCTGTATGCCATAGATAAATTTGAGCCGGACAGGGGATTCCGTTTTTCTACATACGCATTGTGGTGGATAAAAGCCTCAATCCAAAAATACATACTTAATTCGTGGTCGCTGGTTAAATTAGGGACTACCGCCGCTCAGAAAAAGCTGTTTTTTAATTTGCGTAAAATCAAAAACAATTTGAATTTAACTGACGATCGGGAATTATCTTCGGCCATTTTGCAAGATATAGCTCAATCTTTGGATGTCAGCATACAGGAAGTAACGGATATGAATATGCGCCTGAAAGCTCATGACGGATCACTTAATGCAATGGTTGACAGTGATGCTGACGGGACAACGGAATGGCAGGATTTTATTTCGGATAACAAACCGAATCAGGAAGAAAAATTTGCCTACAAAGAAACCCTCAATTATCGGCGTAAATTGTTTAATAAGGCTATAAATGTCTTAAATCCGCGCGAAAAAGATATTTTATATAAACGTCGTATGTCGGATGAAAATATTTATCCCGTATTCGTCGCAGGCGTCGCCTATGAAGCGGCAGAGAGCTTCGTAATTTT
>CAYOYE010000059.1:0-5508 GCA_964408115.1 uncultured Azospirillaceae bacterium | reverse complement strand
TAACGGGTCGGGCAGGGAGTAATGTGCTTGAGGATATGCCGATAGGCAGATTGCAGATAATGAGCGAATATCTTACGCTTGTTGCTCCTAACTATAATAAGGTGATAATGGATCTATCGCCTTCCGACAAAATAATAAATAATTTTTTACCGAAACAATCGGATTTGGTGCTTGTTTGCACCAATGATCCGTATAATTTGGTATCTACATACGATTTTTTGCAAAAAGCCACCGGAGAATACGAATATAAGAGTTTACAAATTGTGGTAAACTATGCTAATTCTTATGAGGAGGGGTTGCGGACGTATAATACGTTGCGCAGGGCATGCGAACAATACATAAAGTCAACACCTAAACTGTTGGGGGTTATCAGACGTGATACCCGAGTTAGGGATGCTATTCGTAATCACGTTTCGTTGTTATCGCGTTACCCCGGTTCGGAAGCGGCGGATGATGTTGTCAATATTGCCGAAAAGTTGTTGGTCGGGAGAGAAAATAAATGAATAAAAACCATGATTCCAAAGGGTATTACCGGTTGTTGGATGTTCAATATGATGCACCGCTTGAACTGATAAAAAAACATTATTACGAAAAAGCAAAGATTTGGCATCCCGATCATAACGAAAATAGCGGTTCGCTGGATATGTTTCAAAAAATATCCGTAGCTTATGATATTTTACAAGACGAAAAAAAACGCATAGTTTATGATTTGCTTTGCCTGATTTATGACGAAAATGATTTTCCGCAAATAGGCTCACTTAAAATATATAAAAATCAAAAAGATCATGACGATATAGCGTTACGGGTATTGCGCCGTTGGAAAGTAATAAAAACAAAATCCGGTTATGAGTTACAGATGACAAAAGATATTTGTAATTTTTATGAGGCGTTGGAGCTGGTAACGGAATCTTCTTTTGCGGTTTGGAAAAATCTTAATTGGTTTTGCGGCGCAGCGAAAAAAAATCTGGAAGTCATAAAGAAAAATGCGGCGGCGTTGCCAACTTATGATGCCGATAATTTGCAGCTTTTTATCCACAATGCGGTGGCGTATGAACAGGAAAACAAACACGATTATGCCTTTATATATGCTAAACAGGCATTGCAGTTAAGTCGTAATGATTATCGGGCACAGGAATTACTTAATCGCTTTATCGGATTATTGAACTATAGTCAGCTACAAGAAATATCTTTGCCGCAATGGTCGGTTTCGGCATTACGGAAGCGACAAAAACTTGTACCGCTAACGTTTTCCGTTATTATGGTGTTTCTGTTATTCGGCAGTTTGTTACAACCGTTATTGGCTATTCATCTGCCGACAAAAAGCGAGGATTATTATGTGCAACGTCAATTAGGTGATGTCATAACGGCAGATGATATGACGGATTCGCATATTATTCGGATAGACGGTGATATTGATACAACCGATTACTTATATCATTTGCGAAAAGATGCCGTAATTTATCATGGTCCGGATGAGAGATACGATAAAATGGCAGATATAAAGGATAACAC
This sequence comes from uncultured Azospirillaceae bacterium, assembly GCA_964408115.1. Classification (GTDB taxonomy): domain Bacteria; phylum Pseudomonadota; class Alphaproteobacteria; order RF32; family CAG-239; genus RUG410. The sequence goes on along the minus strand of CAYOYE010000059.1, from coordinate 3,996 downwards.
AACGGTTAGAGTTATCGGTTATACTCCGAATAGAAAATGGTTAAAAATTATGTTGGCAAACGGCGAAACAGGTTTTTTGCCACAGAATGTTTTGGAAAAGGGCATAGGAAACCCTTTGCCGGCGCGCTCGGCGATATATAGAAAATAAGATGAGGGAAAAATGGGACTACAATTTATAATAGATAAAAAAGTCGGAAAAAGTCGTTTAGGACGTTTAATTACGAAACATGGTGTTGTTAATACTCCGGCGTTTATGCCGGTCGGCACTTGCGGTACGGTTAAGGCTATGATGCCGGAGAGTGTGGCTGCTACCGGCGCAGAAATTCTGCTCGGCAATACATATCATCTGATGTTGCGTCCCGGCGCCGATTTAGTGGCTAAAATGGGCGGATTACACAAATTTATGAATTGGGACAAGCCGATTTTGACGGATTCCGGCGGATTTCAGGTAATGAGCCTGAGTGGTCTGCGTAAACTGACCGAAGAAGGCGTAACTTTCCGCTCGCACGTTGACGGACGTAAGTTCTTTTTAAGTCCGGAAGAATCCATGAACATTCAGTATAAGTTGGATTCCAATATAACTATGTGTCTTGATGAATGTACGCCCTATCCGTCAACTTATGAAAAGTGTGCTAAATCTATGCGAATGTCTATGCGCTGGGCAAAACGTAGCAAAGAGGCTTTTATTGACAGAGATGGCTACGGCATATTCGGGATTCAGCAAGGAAATGTTTATCGCGATTTGCGGGAAGAATCGGCGGAAGAACTTAAAAAAATCGGTTTTGACGGGTATGCTATCGGTGGACTGGCTATCGGCGAGGGGCAGGAAAAAATGTTTGAGGTGCTGGACTATGCCCCGTCTATGTTACCGGAAGACAAGCCGCGCTATCTGATGGGTGTCGGTCGGCCGGATGATATTGTCGGCGCGGTTTTGCGAGGAGTTGATATGTTTGACTGCGTTATGCCGACCCGCTCCGGACGTACGGCCCAAGCCTTTACCAAATACGGTCCGATTAATATCCGCAATGCGCGTCATCGTGAAGACTATCGCCCGCTTGAAGAAGGGTGTGATTGTCCGCTTTGCACACACTATTCGCGCGCCTATATTCACCACCTGCACAAATGCAACGAAGTGTTGGGAATTATGTTACTGACATGGCATAACATCAGTTACTATGAACGTTTGATGCGTGGATTGCGCAATGCCGTTAAAACGGATACTCTCAACGAATTTGCCGCCGAGTTTTATGCCAATCAGGCTAAAGGCGATATAGAGGAGTTAGGTTAAATGGAAGATCTCTGTAACGTACGGGAAAAGGTTATTGAAAGTTTCAAACAGGAAAACCGCAAACAGGGTATCAGAGTGTTTGTCGCCGGTGGTTCACGCGCCGGTAATGAGGCAATATATGCCGAAGAAGCCTATAATCTGGGCAAAAAAATCGTTAAGATGGAGTTTAAGCTGGATTTCGGGCTTTCTAATACCGGTATTATGGGGGCTGTCGCCAAAGGTGTGTTGGACGGTTGGAATAAAAAGCAATGCAAAGAAGAAGGTTTCCCAATTCAAGGAATAACCACCAAACAATACTTTGATTTATATTCAACCGATGATGAACTGATCAAAAAAATGGATATTGTGGTGGCGCGTACGTTGGAAGAACGCAAACAAAAATTGCTGGAAGCCGATTTTGTGGTATTTACCCCCGGCGGTGTCGGGACACTTGATGAATTGGCGTATGACTGTGTGGCCATGCAAGACGGTATGTTGCCGATGAAACCTTTTGTTATTTATAACATAAACGGTTTTTTCCATCATCTTTTGGAATATCTTAAATTTATTTCACAAGAAGGATTTGCCGAGCCGGTACCGTTTATTGTGGTGGATTGTAATGAAGAATTGGAGATAGCTTTCCGCCTGCTTAAATTGCGCTACAACAAATGTGCGGACGGACACGAAGCCTATGCTAATGCCCGACAGTTAGTCTATGAATTGCCGTATTTTATTAAACAGAAAGTTTATTATAATATGTCGGTAGAAGATTGTTGGGAGCGTATGAATCTTATCAAAGAAAAGGGCACGTCTCTTGATAAACAGGCTCTGCAAGATGAGATTGAAACGGCTTATCTGGAAAAAGAAATTGAGCGTATGTATAACAGGCTTGCCAAGACCGGAAGAGATACCGGTATAGTAAGCGATAAATTATCGCGTTTGAAAAAGCGGCGCATGGAGTTGAAGTAAGATGAGCGTATGGAGATTTATTCTTCATTATTTATACAAGACAAAATGGTTAGCGGTTATTGCCGTTTTGTCGGTTATTTCGGGTGTAGCCTTTCAGCGCGGACAGGTTTATGCAACATCACAATTAATCGGATCATTACCGAAATATCGGGATGATGCGTCAGTCTTATCGGATATTTACGGTTATCTGGGATTATTTGCGGCATTTTTGCTAATAGAAAATATTATACGTTGTATCTACAAAACGGCTGAATCCAAATTTATGCCGTATTTTTTAAGTCTTGTTTCCAAAGATGTTTTTTCTATTATTCACCGACATTCAATTCGTTTTTTTAATGAAGAAATGTCCGGTAAAATAGCCGGTAAAATAAAAAACCTTCTGACTGGTATTCAACAGTTCTTCGGGGCAATAATATACGCACTCATAATGCCGATTACCAGCCTTATTATCAGTATGGCGTTTATTTTTATGGCAGATTTTCGGCTTGGTTTGTTTGTTAGCATAATTACGCTTTGTTTTATACCGATAGCACTTTGGATTGCCAAAGATATCGGCTCATTTTCGCGTTTGCGTGCTAAATTCAGCGCGGAAAGTGACGGAATTTTAGTTGATACATTAACAAATATAGATTTGGTTAAGAGTTTTGCCCGCTATTTTTATGAAAAGCATTATTATTACTCCGCTTTGTGCAGAGCAGTCAGAGCCGAACAGACCGAAAGGTTGCGTATGACAAAGTTGGAGTGTCTGTTTATATTTGTACTTAATGGCGTAACGGCCGTTTCTTTGCTGACCATACTGGCGTTTTGGCTTTATTTCGGTTTGGATTTGGCAAACGTTATTTTATGTTCAACGTTGATGCAGTCGGCATTGGATGCGGTGGCACATGTATGCTTTATTATAAATAGTATCTTTCATTTATACGGGCAAATCGCCGACGGTTTGGATATGCTTTATGCACCGGACGGGGTGGCAGATTTGCCGTTTGCACATAAAATCAAAATGGTCGGTAGGACAATCAATTTTCAAAATGTCGGATTCGCGTATCCGCAAAAAGAAAATTTGTTTAATGATTTTAACCTCAAGATAAAGTCAGGTGAAAAAATAGGGCTGGTGGGTCATTCCGGTAGCGGCAAATCAACAATTATTAAACTTTTGGTGCGCTATTATGACATAGCTGCCGGAAAAATTACGGTTGGCGGAGAGAATATCCACGAAGTAACACAAGAAAGTTTACGGGATAAAATTGCGGTTATTCCACAAGATACCACGTTGTTTAACCGTACGATTATGGAAAACATCCGCTACGGTAATCCGAATGCAACGGATGAAGAAGTTATAGCCGCAGCCAAACAGGCGTATGCTGATGAATTTATTAGGGAACTTCCGGACGGTTATGCCAGTAAGGTAGGTGAACGAGGTGTTTTGCTCTCCGGCGGTGAACGTCAGCGGATAGCTATTGCACGCGCCGTTTTGAAAAATGCACCTATTCTTATTTTGGATGAGGCAACTTCGGCGCTGGACAGTCAAAGCGAAGCCTATATTCAGAAGTCGCTCAAGCGTCTTATGAAAGGTAAGACGGTTATTGCTATTGCTCATAGGTTGTCTACCTTGCGCGAAATGTATAGGCTTCTGGTTATGGAACATGGGAAAATCGTAGAAGAAGGAAGCCATGATGAACTGCTGGCCCGTAAGCGGATTTATTATAAATTTTATAAAATGCAAAGTGTTGATAAATAAACAAGTATAAATAAAATGCTTG
>CAYOYE010000058.1:0-5595 GCA_964408115.1 uncultured Azospirillaceae bacterium | reverse complement strand
GATGAAGAAAGACAACCTTGCGAAATTTGGACGCGTGTTATGGGTTATCACCGTCCGGTATCCGAATTTAATAAGGGTAAAAAATCCGAATATTATGCCCGCAAATGCTTCTGCGAAGAAAAGGCCGTAATGTACCTTGATAATGATTGCGGATGTGTTTTGGCAGCAGCAGAATAATTCGGACTTATGGAAAATTCTTTGATAAAAATCGGCGATATTGAGAAATTCAGCATCGTCGATTTTCCGTCTAAAATAGCCGCTGTTGTCTTTATGCAAGGCTGTCCTTGGCGTTGTCCTTTTTGTTACAATCAATCTTTGCAGCCGCTTACCGGCGATAGTAACGCCGGTTGGGATAATCTGATTCATTTACTTGAACACAGAAAAGGTATTCTTGACGCCGTAGTTTTCAGCGGTGGCGAGCCGTTGCTCCAAAATAATCTGTCGCAAGCTATGGATACGGTAAAAGATATGGGCTTTGCCATCGGGCTACACACAGGCGGATTTGCTCCGGAAGCCTTGCGTAAAGTTATAGATAAAGTAAGTTGGGTCGGTTTTGACATTAAAGCTCCGCTAACCGCCGAAAGATATAAAACGGCAACCGGCGGTATTGCCGATATAACAAAAGTTAAAGAGAGCCTGAATATTTTATTGCAAAGCGGAAAACATTTTGAATGTCGTACTACTTGCGACCCGCGAATCCTGAATATTCCGGATATTTATGAAATTGCCGATACATTGGCAAAGTTAGGCGTAAAAGAATATTACCTGCAAAAATACCGCCCAATACCGCAAGATAAGACGACAACCGAATCCGATTGTGAAAAATTTTTCAATGATAGTGAATTAGAAAAATACTTACGCAATACTTTTCCGGTTTTTGCCTTACGAAAATAAACTTTCACCGCTGTTCAGCGGTGTTTTTTTACGTTCATAACTTTCATTTTATACTTGGTTATCTCCGCCGTTTGCGCTATATTCGGACTAACAAAAACATTAGTTTTATGAGGTAATTATGACAGATTTAACTGAAGAAGAATACATTAAAAGCGAACAGGAATATAACGCGGATTCAATTAAGGTATTGCGCGGTTTGGATGCCGTACGCAAAAGACCGGGAATGTATATCGGCGATACGGATGACGGTTCCGGCTTACACCACATGATTTATGAAGTGCTGGATAACGCCATTGATGAGGCTTTGGCCGGTTATTGTGATAAAACAATGGTAATTCTTAATCCAGACGGATCTGCCACAATTCGCGATAACGGGCGCGGTATGCCGGTTGATACGCACAAAGAAGAAGGTATTTCGGCAGCCGAAGTAATTATGACGGAACTTCACTCCGGCGGAAAGTTTGATAATAATTCATATAAAGTTTCCGGCGGTTTGCATGGTGTGGGTGTTTCGGTTGTAAACGCTTTGTCTACATGGTTAAAGCTGAAAATTTGGCGTAATGATCAGCAATACGAAGCAAGTTTTGCCGACGGTAATGTGGTTGAGCATATTCATGTAACACAACAAGCCCCAAATCAACATGGTACGGAAGTTACATTTTTACCGTCCCCGAAAACATTTACACAGGTAGAATTCAGTTTTGAAACATTGGAAAGAGCCATTCGCGAAAAAGCGTTCTTAAATTCGGGCGTTTACCTCAAATTAATAGATAACCGCGGTGCAGAACCTAAAGAAGTTGATTTTCATTATGAGGGTGGCTTGGCGGCTTTCGTAAACCATTTGAATAAATCAAAAGCTCCTCTACACGAAAATATTATTTCCATTTCCGGCGAAGCAAACAGTATTCAGGTAGACGTTTCTATGCAATGGACCAATTCATATAACGAAAGTATGCTGTGCTTTACCAATAATATTCCGCAAAAAGACGGCGGAACGCATCTGGCAGGTTTCCGCGGTGCGTTAACGCGTACGATTAACAGCTATATTCAGGAAAACGGGCTGCTTAAAAAAGATAAAGACATCATAACCGGTGAAGATATGCGCGAAGGGTTGACCTGTGTGCTGTCGGTAAAAGCTCCGGATCCGAAATTTTCATCCCAAACCAAAGATAAGTTGGTGTCGTCCGAAGTTCGTCCGGTTGTTGAAAATACGGTCGGCGAAAAATTAAAAGAATGGTTAGATGAACATCCTGCGGAAGCTAAGATAATTGTCGGCAAAATCGTAGAAGCCGCTTCGGCGCGTGAAGCTGCCCGCAAGGCGCGTGAGCTGACACGCCGCAAGGGTGTGCTGGATATAGCCTCGCTTCCGGGTAAATTAGCCGATTGTTCCGAAAAAGATCCGGCGCTATCTGAAGTATTTATTGTGGAGGGAGATTCGGCCGGCGGTTCAGCAAAACAAGGTCGTGACAGAAAGAATCAGGCTATTATGCCGTTGCGCGGTAAAATTTTAAACGTAGAAAGAGCGCGTTTTGACCGTATGTTGAGTTCTGCCGAAATCGGTATGATGATTACAGCTTTCGGTACGGGAATCGGACGTGATGATTTTGATGCCGATAAATGCCGTTATCATAAAATCATTATCATGACTGATGCGGATGTAGACGGTGCGCATATTCGTACTTTGCTGTTGACGTTTTTCTATCGCCAGATGCCGGAGCTTATCCGCCGCGGCTATGTTTATATTGCCCAACCGCCGTTATATAAAGCCAAACGCGGTAACTCCATTATCTACATAAAAGATGACAGAGAAATGGAAGAATATTTGATTCATGGCGGCTGCGAAGATGGTTCACTAAAAACCGCACATGGTGAAATTCTGGTCGGACAGGATTTAATCAGCTTTGTTGAAAGCACAAAACGTGCCAACAGTATGATTAAAGCTCTGACCTTAAAAGCTCCGGAAAAAATTGTGGAACAATTAGCCGTTCGCGGTTTATTTAGTCCGGAATTACTAAACAATAAAGAAAAATTAGATAAAGAGCTTGCCGAAACGGCTGCCCGTTTAGACACGCTGGAAGCCGAGTATGACAGAGGCTGGAAAGCCCGGAGTACGGAAGACGGAAGTTTACTGTTCTATCGCGTTTTGCGTGGCGTAAAAGAAGAACATATTATCGGAGCCAATATTTTGCAAAGTCCGGAAGGAAAAGTTTTGAACGATATGTTTGGATTTTTAACGGATAACTTTGCCGAATCCTCTAAACTTACAACCAAAGCATTTGGCGAAAAACGGGTTGACGGCCCTGTCAGCCTGATGAATACGGTTACGGCTGCCGGCAAGAAAGGTATCAGTATCCAACGTTATAAAGGTTTGGGCGAAATGAATCCGGAACAATTATGGGAAACAACTCTTGATCCGGAAGCCCGTTCATTGTTGCAGGTTAAAATAGACAGCATAGAAGAAGCCGATGAGGTTTTCTCAACATTGATGGGTGATGTTGTTGAACCGCGTAAAGAGTTCATTCAAGAAAATGCCTTAAAAGTACAAAATCTTGATATTTAGGCATAATTTATTTTACCGGCGGCGATATGCAAAATATCGCCGTTTTTTATTGCATTTCCGCGGAATCCACGCTATATTCCAGTACATTTTTTAATTATTTATTTTTATTGTTATGAAGAATTTTTTTAAATCGTTTGAAGGAATTGTTTTTACTACAATCTTCTTTTTAGTAACGTTGATTTGGATGCTTGTCGTAAATTGGCATAGCATTATCGGTTTTACAGATTTCATGATGACAGAGCTGGAAAAAGAAAATATAATCAGCTCGCTTTTCCTATTGATTATTACCTGTCTGGTCATAGATATTTGTATTTTGATATGGCTATTTATTGATCAAATAAATAACAAACGCGGTAAATGAAACTGCAAATCAGAAAAATCGGAAATGATGAATAAAAACATCTTTCCGATTTTTTACGGCATAAAAAAACCTCCCAACCGAGCGATTGGGAGGCAACAAATTTTACGATTTATTTTTTATTTAGTGCCAGATAAATTTCATGAACTGTTGTAGCCGCACGAATTTCCTGACATACGTCCTCATTATTTAAGATACGCGAAATAACAGCCAGCGATTGCAGATGGTCTTCACCGCTGTTTTCCGGAGAAAGGAGGAATGCCACCAAATCCACCGGTTTATTATCCAACGCATCATAATCAACCGGGGTGCTAACTCTGGCAAAAGTTACAACAACCTTTGTCATACCGTTAATGCGGGCATGCGGAAGAGCCACACCGGCACCATAACCGGTAGAGCCTAGATTCTCCCGCTCCAAAATCGCCTCAAAAACAGAATTTTTATCCAGATCTGCCTGTTTAGAAACAAAGTCAGACAGTTTTTCCAACAGCTGGCGTTTATTTTCGGCTTCAACATCTGCCAAAATCATATTTTCGGATAATATATCGGAAATACCCATTTTTTACACCTTAATCTGTTACAACTATTCTGCCGGTTCAACCCAGCCGATATTACCGTCCTTGCGGCGATATACCATGCTAATGCGATTGTTGGCACTATTACGGAACATCAATGCGCATTCATCGGCCAAATCCATAAACATAACAGCTTCACTAACCGTACAAACTCTGATGTTGGCATCCGTTTCGGCAATCGTCAGCGGAGCTGATTCATCAATGCTCATTTCATCTTCCGTTTCAGTCAACGGGAAAACGGCAGCATGCGCCATTTCTACAATACCGGTTTTACCTTTATGGTCATTTAATTTAGTTTTTTGACGGCGCAAACGAGTTGCAATGTGTTCATTAGCGTTGTCAAAAGCCGAGTAAGGATCACTAGCTACACCGGTACCTTTCAAAACGATGTTTTTAGCCGGATGCACAGTTACTTCCGCGCGGAAATCTTCTCCGTCTTTAGAAAAGAATACACTGCAATTTATTGGCGCACTAAAATATTTATTGACAGAGCTTTCAATACTTTCTTCTACTCTGTTGCGCTATCTATCGCTGATGTCAACTTGTTTTCCTGATAATGTAATCTTCATTTTTCACCTCGTTTTATTTAATTATTTCGGCACAATTGCCTTTGTTATTGGCTTATAGTATATTATGTTTAAGTAAAAGTAAACAGCATTTAATTTTAGAGTGAGAAATTATCCCCAAGATACACTTTACGCACCTCACTATTGGCAACAATTTCGCTCGGTGTACCCTCCATTAATACCGTTCCCCCATGCAAAATATATGCTCTATCTATAATATCAAGAGTTTCTCGCACATTATGGTCGGTAATTAAAACGCCCAAACCTCGGTTTTTAAGCTGTGCCACCAATTCTCTGATTTCGCCAACTGCAATCGGGTCAATACCTGCCAACGGTTCATCAAGCAAAATAAATTCCGGTTTACCTGCCAGAGCGCGTGCTATCTCTAAACGGCGTCTTTCACCGCCCGATAAGGCTAATGCCGGCGATTTCCGCAAGTGTGCAATAGAAAATTCATTAAGCAACCCTTCCAGCATATTTTCGCGCTGGCTTTCATCATCTACAACAATTTGCAATACGGCTTTAATATTATCTTCTACGCTTAACGTGCGAAAAATAGATGCCTCTTGCGGCAAGTAGCCGATACCCATTTTGGCACGCTTATACATTGGCATATCCGTAATATCCTGCCCGTTGATATAA
>CAYOYE010000057.1:0-5610 GCA_964408115.1 uncultured Azospirillaceae bacterium | reverse complement strand
GGGGCAAATTCCGAAGCTCCGCTTTGCAGATTATCGCGTACTACCTGAAAAACCCCTTTAGAATATTCTCTTTTTTCCAAATCTTCGGCAATTTTGCCTAAACCTATTCCGGTAACGGATAAATCACTAATTTCAAATTTAAGATTTCCGGAGATGTTTTCAAACAGACTTTTTAGCGTGTCGGCAGGTCCGGAAAAATCGCCGGATATTTTCATTGTTCCGCTGTTAAGCATATAGATTTTACCGCCGATTTTATCTATATTTATGTTGTTTGCGGTCATGCTTCCTTTGATGTTTGGTGTTTCGGTATATGCTATTTCGGCTTCTCCGCTAAAATCGGCTCCGTTATAAACAAAAGATAGGTTTTCAACTTTCAATATTTCATCTGCGTTTAAAAGATGTATATGCAAATTATCAAAAACACTGTTTTTATAAACCGAGCGGTTAGTAAGCAGATTTATATCAAAAATCACATTGTTAAACAACTTGAAATTGAGTGTATCCGTTGTAATATTCGGGCGGGAAATAAAGGCATCGTCAAACACCTTATCTGCGCCACCGCCGATTTTTGTATTGTTGGCAACAACAAGGTGTTCCAGATTAAACTCATCAGTTTGGATATTTGCCTTTATGTCGTAGTTTTTCTTGTTTTTATTTACGCTAAAACTACCGGTATATTTGGCGCTGCCTAAAATACATTCGGCATCATTAAAGCTCCAATCATTCGTATTGCCGCTGATTTGTCCTTTGCAGTTAAGAGCACCGCGCAACAAATTGCCGTCAGTCGTGTTTGGTTTGATGTTGTTGATAAATTCGCCGGCATTAGTTGAACGCAAGTCAATATTTCCGTCAAACGTAAAAGCATTGTCTTTTTCGCCGATTTTGCCGTCATAATCAAGATGCAAATCTTCGCTACTGCTTTTTAACGTAACGTCAGCTGCCTGCAAATTTCCCCGTACGCTTCCGTTTGCCTTAAATTTTTTTAAGGTAAACACTTTCCATTTCGGCAGCGGCAACTTAATATTTTCTAAAATATCTGCCGTATCGGGTGATGAAATTTCATAACCTAAATCTTCTATTTGCAAAGTATCTTTTCCAAAGCCGCTTATTTTACCGTTAAAACGCAGGTTACTGTTCAAAACGTTTGATGTATCGGCATCTTCAATAGTCAGAACGCCGGACTTATTATTTATTTTCAGGTTTAAGTTTTCTATGGAGATTCCGCGTAAAATTACGTTGTCAAAATTAAATTTTCCGGCTATATCCAAATTTTGTAAAAAAGCGAATTGCTTAAAGTAGTAGGTAATGTTGTCGGTTAGAGTGGCGGCTTCCGGTTTGGCAAAATAATTATCAAGGTTTAGACTGTCGCCGCGTAAAATAACTTTGTATCTGTTGTTCTGCCCCTTAAACAATACCTTTAACGTAGCAAAGATATTCATTTTATCCATAGTAAACTTCACATCTCCAACGGTAAGGGCATCTGTATTACCTGTAATATTAAATGATATATCGGCATTACGGTATGTTGCCTGTACTTGCGGTTTAACGTCAATTTGTAAGGCTTTTAGAAATGAGGATAAATCCTGACCGTTCAAATCTACCTTGAGATAATATTGCGGTTTACTGGCCTTTTCTATCAGGCTACCGCTCATAGTCAGACCGATATTCCCGGGGCAGGCGGCAAAAAATTCTTCTAAATTCAGGGTATTGCCAAGCCAATCACCTTTTATCGTCATATTTTCAAAGAAGCCGTTGGCCGTATCGTTAAAGATGATTCTGTCGGCCGAAATATCTACCAAAACATCAAAATCGGTATCCGGTTTATAAACACCGCCGTTTTGCAAAAATTCGGCATATTCGGATTTTAGAGCGGCAAGTAGCGGACGCACATCTAAATTTAAGAGCTGATATTTAAGCTCTACGGTTTTACGTCCTTCGTTAGGCTCATTCAGCGGAATAATCAGATTACCGGATCCCTCAATGAAGTCGCCGTATTTAATGACAAATCCGGATAGCTTCATATCTTGAGTATCGGTGGTAATATTGACGGAAAAAGACAGCGGGGAGTTAAAGTCTTCTTCCAAAAGTTTTTTGCCGGTTAAAATGTTTACAAAATCTGCCGTTTTGGCGGAACTGCCGCTAAAATCACCGTTAACGGCACTATTTGCCATATTATATGTTCCGTCATAGCGTAAGTAACTTTCCGAACGCGGGTGCGTAACGGCAAAATTAAGGGCAAATTCTTCTTGGCTGATATCGCCCAAACTTATGGCAATTCCGAAGTGGTCATCATCTTTTACAAAATTTCCGTCTAATCTGTAAGGCCCAACCAGACTTTCGGCTTGTACATCAGCATTTAACTGTGATAAATCCAGAGTTATGCCGTATTTTTCATTAGTGTAGTGGAATAACGCATTTTGGAGATTAAAACTCTGTAAACGGGCATTTTTTTCGGTAAGTAAAGTAGTAGAAGATGAATCGTTTTTCCAATTAAAAGATCCCTTTTCATCAACGTTAAACCATATTTCCGCATCAATAAAAGACAAAGAATGGATGATAGGTGTTCCTTCCAGTAAAGATGTCAGCGATACTTCCGTTTGCATCATACTTGCCGTAGCCAGCCGCTCTGATGTTTGCGGGGTTAACACGCTAATGTTTTGTGCCGACATACTCGGATGTGGCAGCAATGACACACTGATCGGTCCGCCAAACTCTATTTTTTTGCCGGTAATTTCCATAAATTTTTCGGCAATTTCATTTTTATGAGCATTCCAGTCCATTGTTGATACATATACGGTCAGTCCCGTAAAGACAACAACACACAAACCTAAAACAATCAGAATTATTTTTTTGGCCAACGTTTTACTCCTTCATTGACATAACCTTACTTTAATGTATAATATCCACACAATAAATCAATATATTTTTCAACTTCGGGGGAAAAATGGAAAATACACACAAACTTTTGGCGGTTGCCTTAAAATGTCGGCAGAATGCCTATGCTCCGTATTCCGGCTTTAAGGTGGGGGCTGCCGTATTAAGCAAAAGCGGTAATATTTACGGCGGATGCAATGTTGAAAATGCTTCTTATCCTTGCGGCACTTGCGCAGAGGCCGGTGCCGTTTCGGCAATGGTTTCCGCCGGCGATAATGATATTGCCGAAATTCTGATTGTTGCAGATACAAAGGCTATTTGGCCTTGTGGCAACTGTCTGCAAAAAATAGCCGAATTCGGTGATGAAAACACGCTTGTTCATAGCGCTGACTTGCAAGATGTTCATACTACTAAAAAACTTTTAGAACTGCTACCGCAACAATTTCAGGCAAAGGATATGTTAAAATGAGTCAGGCTTCTATTTCTTATATTCAGAGCAAAATTTCCGGCATTATACCGGATACGGCAATTATTTTAGGTTCGGGTTTAGGCGGACTTATTACGGCTTTGCAAAATCCGGTTGAAATAGATTATAAGGATATTCCGGATTTTCCTCAAACAACGGTGGCAGGTCACAACGGACGTATGTATATCGGAAAGATAGGCTCGCATCATGTACTTTGTATGCAGGGGCGTTTTCATTTATATGAAGGTATTGCACCGCAACTTATTGCCGAAGTTATCGGTATATTGGCTGATTTGGGCGTGAAACGGCTGATAGTTACCAATGCCGCCGGTTCACTTGATATAAATATGCCTGCCGGCAGTATTATGCTGATAAAAGATCATATTAATATGAGTTGTCGCAATCCGCTGTTGGGCGCACATGGTGAGCCGTATTTTCCCGATATGAGTAATGCTTATGATTTTGCAGCCCGTCAGCAGATAAAACAACTGGCGGAAAATATGAAAGTTAAGCTCTATGAAGGAGTTTATCTTATGACTTTAGGACCGAATTATGAAACGCCGAGTGAAGTTAAAATGTTTCGTCTGTTTGGCGCAGATGCTGTCGGAATGTCAACCGTTCCGGAGGTTTTGGCGGCAGTTCACCGCGGTTTGAAAGTTATTGGCTTTTCCGTTATTTCCAATTTGGGAACAGGCCTGCAAACCGAGGCGCAGAGCCACGAAGATGTTTTGGAACAAGTCGGTAAATCTGCGGCAAAATTAGGTGAACTTATCCGCAGTTATTTAGAACAGGAATAGGAGAACAAAGATGCTGCCACAGGAAATTATCCGTAAAAAACGCAACGGCGAAATTTTAACAAGTGCCGAAATTCAGGAATTTATCGGCGGAATTACTACGCATAAAGTTGCCGATGAGCAAGTTGCGGCAATGACCATGGCTGTTTTTTTGAACGGTTTGAACAAAAGGGAAACAACCGATTTGACGCTGGCTATGCGTGATTCGGGAGATGTCTTAAATTGGGTAGGTTTTGATAAGCCGATTGTAGATAAACACTCCAGCGGTGGGGTAGGGGATAAAGTCAGCCTGATGTTGGCTCCGCTGTTAGCCGCTTGTGACGTTTATGTCCCGATGATAGCCGGACGCGGATTAGGGCATACGGGGGGAACAATAGATAAGCTGGAGGCAATTTCCGGTTATAATACGCAGGCGGATTCCGATTTGTTTCGGGCAACGGTTAAAAAAGTCGGTTGCGCAATTATCGGACAAACCGGAAATTTAGCACCTGCAGATAAAAAAATTTACGCAATTCGTGATGTGTGTGCAACGGTAGAATCAATACCGCTGATTACCGCCTCAATACTTTCCAAAAAACTGGCCGCCGGTCTGCAATATCTGGTTATGGATTTGAAGTGCGGTAACGGCGCGTTTATGAATAATTTGGCAGATGCCGAAGCATTGGCGCGCTCTATTGTTGAGGTGGCAAATGCTGCCGGCACGAAAACAACGGCGGTTTTAACGGATATGAATCAGGTTTTAGGTACAACGGTAGGTAACGCGCTGGAAGTTCGTGAGGCTATGGAATATCTGCAAAACAAAAACGTAAACAAACGTTTAGACAGAGTTACCGGAGAGCTGGCAGTGCAGTTGTTGGTACAATGCGGACGTTGTGCAACGCCGGAAGAAGCACACAAAAAAGTGGACACCGCTCTTACATCCGGTCGGGCAATGGAAAAGTTTGCCGAGATGGTAGCTTCTTTAGGCGGAGCTGCTGATTTTACGGAAAAATATGAAACATATTTGCCGCACGCACAGTATAGTAAGCCGATTCTTGCTCCGCGGTCGGGTTATGTGACAACCGTTGATACAAGAGCAGTCGGACTTAGCGTTATTAAGTTAGGCGGCGGACGTACGATTCCGGGGCAGAAACTGGATTTGGCAACCGGCTTTACCGATTTTGTGCAGGTAGGAGACTTTGTTGCCGAGGGCGAACCGTTAGCGGTGGTACATTATCAAACGGAAGAACAATATTTTTCGGCGCAGGACGACATTTTGCAGGCTGTAACTATATGTCAGGAGCAACCGTCCCAAACAGATGTAATTTTGTTGAATATTTAAGGCGTTTTTTTATTGTAAATAATGCTTGCAATTTTAAAAGTTTATGCTATACAAAATGGTGCTATGTAAATAAGAGTCATATTTTTATTTTATTTTTTGCGTAGCATGTTGTTTAAACTAATCTGTGGTAGACTAGCCATAGTCTTACCACAAAC
>CAYOYE010000056.1:0-5654 GCA_964408115.1 uncultured Azospirillaceae bacterium | reverse complement strand
GGCCAATGTTTTACCGGAAAGTTTATATAAAACGGTCAACGGTGAAGGCTCAAACACCGAGCGCACACTAATAACCATTTTCAGCACCAACCCCATAGGTGCCATATTATATCGTGCCACCCAGCCTATAAATTCCAGCATTTTTGCCGTCAACGGCGGATAGTCAAATATTTTGCCGATATGCTTAATTTTTTCAACAGCTAAATCAGAAGTTTTTGCTAGCGTATAAACCACCCCGATTTGTTTATCTTTGCCAAACGGAACTTCTACCAATTGACCTGTTTTTACCTCGGTATCAACCAGATAGTCAAACGGTTTATCAAACGGAAGCGGTAGCAAAACTCCGACAATATGTGTCATTTATTTACCTTTTTTCTGCTGCATATAATCCGCCGAAAATCCATGCGGATGGCGTTTGCGTAATTTTTCAATATTCCGATCAATTACTTCCTCCAGCGGAATATCCAAGGCAATGGCCGTCTGACAAACATACCAGCAGACATCCCCTAATTCTTTAATAAATTCATCTCTGATTTCGTCAGTATATTCCAAACCGTGATATTTAACTTTTTTCCACAAATCGCCCACTTCACCGGCTTCACCGTTTAGGCCGGCTACTGCCGTATCCAAGCGCGAAAAATTGCCGTTAAGTTTTGCCGATAATTCCTGAAATTTTGCCAAATAAACATCATCATTTTTTGAAATTTCCGAAGTTGTACCGTCTACAAAATTTTTATAATTTTCAAAGTATTCCATTTTAATTTTCCTTAGCTAAAAGTTCTTTCAAATCATATAGTTTCAACAAAGCCTCACGCGCCGTCATATTATCCGGATTAAGGCTTGATAATTCTTCTTCCACCGCTGATTTTTTTACCTCTGTCGGTTGTTCTTTAACTGCAAAAGAAAACAACGGCAGGTCGTCTTCTAAATTCAGAACATTTTTCCGGCTTTCGCCTTTTTCCAGCTCTTTTAAAACCTGTTCCGAACGTTCTATCACTGCAGCCGGCAACCCTGCCAATTTTGCCACATGAATACCGTATGAACGGTCGGCAGCTCCGTCAATAACTTCATGTAAGAAAACAACTTCACCTTTGAAGTCTTTGATTTTCATACAATGTAATGTCATTGCGTTTAAGTGTCCTGCCAAATTTGTCATTTCGTGATAATGCGTAGCAAACAAAGCCCGACTTTTATTCACTTCGTGCAAATATTCCGCCACCGACCAGGCGATTGACAAACCGTCAAACGTTGCCGTTCCGCGCCCGATTTCATCTAATATCACAAACGAGCGCTCATCTGCCCTATTCAAAATAGATGCGGTTTCAACCATTTCTACCATAAATGTAGAGCGCCCGCGCGACAAATCATCTGACGCCCCAACCCTTGAAAACACCTTATCTATCACTCCGATATGCGCCGACTTAGCCGGAACATACGCTCCCATCTGCGCCATAATCGCAATAATGGCATTTTGTCGCAAAAAAGTTGATTTACCGGCCATATTCGGACCGGTTAGCAGCCATATACGATTATCATCGGCATTCAAAACACAGTCATTACCGACAAACACGCCGTCATTGGTTTTGCGAATAGCGGCCTCAACAACCGGATGCCGTCCGTCTTTGATTTCAAAAGCCAAACTGCTGTCTACAATCGGTCGGCAATAGCCGTATTCTAAAGCCAAATCGGCAAAAGATGCCCCTATATCCAGTTCTGCCAACGCATTTGAGGCCAAAATAATTTTATCGGCTTCTACCATTACTTCGCGTACCAAATTATCATAAATTGCCTGTTCCATTGCCAGAGCTTTTTCGGCGGCCCCGCGAATATTATTTTCCAGTTCGGTCAATTCAACCGTTGTAAATCTTGCCGCATTTAACACCGATTGCCGATGTAAAAACTCCGGATTAGTCAACATTTCCGCGGCAAATTTGTTTGGTACTTCAATAAAATATCCAACCACATTATTATATTTTATCTTTAGCTGTTCTATACCGGTTTCCGCGCAATACTTACTTTGCATATTCAAAATATAAGAATGTCCTTTTTCTTTCATTTCGCGTACGGCATCAAGTTCCGGACTGTATCCTGCCGCCACAAAACCGCCGTCTCGGGCGAGCAAAGGTAAATCTTCCGTTTGCAGGGCTTTTGTCAGCGTGCTTAACAGCGAATAATGAGTGCCGAATTTTTGCAATATGCCTGCTACCGCCGTAGGTAATTCGTCAACAACGTCATTTCTTTTATAGGTTTCTACCATAGTGCGCAGCTCGGGCAACAGCGCCAGCACATTTCTTATAGCCGCTAAATCGCGCGGACCGCCACGCCCCACTCCCAAACGTGATACGGCGCGTTCCACATCCGGACAGTTCTGCAAAATATCACGCAAGTTCTTACGCACATCGGTATGTTTAATAAAAAATTCCACCACATCTAAACGCGAATTTATTTTTTCTATATCCAAAAGCGGCGTAGAAAGGCGTTCTGCCAACATTCTTGCTCCGGCACCGGTTACCGTCCGATCAATTACCGAAATCAATGAGCTACCCTTTGCACCGTCCAATAAATCAAGATTATGGCGCGTTGCGGCGTCTATTTCCATAAATTCCTGCCCTAAAATTTTAATCGGTCTGGCTATTCTCGGCATTTTGCCCTTTTGGGTATTTTCAACATATTCTAAAACAATGCCGGCACTTATTATTTCGTTTTTGCTGAATGCCCCAAAAGCATCTAACGTATTTACGGCATAAAAATCACAAATTTTTTTCAGCGCATTAGCCTCACTAAAACGGGCTGCCGGCAGAGGCGTAAGTTTTTCTTTATATTCATTTAACAAGCCGAACAAATCCGGATTTTCCAGCAGACTGTCGGGAACAATCAATTCCCCCGGGGCAAGCCTTGCCAATGCACCATGCAGCTCGGCTGCTTCATTTTGTCCGTTTATATCCAATGCTTCGGTATAAAAAACGCCGGTAGATAAATCTATCCATGCCAGACCAAACGTTTTTTTATCTTTACTTACGGCCAGAAGATAATTATTGCGTCTGGTATTCAACAAAGTTTCTTCCGTAATTGTCCCCGGAGTCACCAAACGAATAACATCACGACGAACTACGGCCTTATAGCCTCTTTTACGCGCATCTTCCGGATTTTCCATCTGTTCGCAAATAGCAACTTTATAACCTTGCTTAATCAGACGGGCCAAATAATTTTCATACGCATGAAACGGCACACCGCACATCGGCACATCCTGACCGGCAACTTTTCCGCGTTTGGTTAAGGCTATATCCAGAGCCTGTGATGCCTTTTTGGCATCATCATAAAACATTTCATAGAAGTCCCCCATCCGATAAAATAGCAGATAGTCGGGATATTCTTTTTTTATTTTCATATATTGCGCCATACCGGGCGACAGTTCATTTTTTTCGCTCATAAGATCCACCTTTTGCAAAACCGTTTTTATGATACAATATTAAAGTTTTCAGTCCAGTATTTTCTTAAATTTATCAAACACAACAATTTCCTTTTTGTTAAATTAATTTAAACTTATTTGTTTTTATACTTACCTTATATATTTTGGTTGTTTGACGGAGTTATCAATGTTAAAAGATTTGAAAATACTATTACGCATAGAACGTGATTCGCAATTTTCTACCAGAGTACTTATTTTATCAATTCCATCGGCTATATTGTTTTTAACGTTAACCATGTTAAACGTTTTGCCACCGATTTATTCCGTTTTATGCTACTTTATCATAATTCTGTTCAATATGTTTTCTCTTTTCCCTATCAGTTATGAAATGCAGTCTTTGCGTAAATACATCTATTCGCTAACCGAAGAAGCCGAAAAAAAACAGAATCTTGATTTATCGGAAAAAGATGCTAAAGAAATAGCCAAAGCAATCAATTCAATCCACCGTTTTTGGATTTCCAAAACCGATACCTTACAAGCGCAAACAATGTCTGATGCTGCCGTACTGGATACCTTGCCGGATCCGTTATTAATGCTGGACAGAGACGGCACTGTTACCGGTTGTAATTTGGCTGCCCGTACAATGCTCGGCGAAAACATCATCGGTTGCTATATTGATACGTTATTTAAAACAAATATTTTCATTAGTGCCGTAGAAAAAATACTCAAGGGTAAAAGTGAATCGGAAAGTCTGGTATTTAATGAAGCATCGCTAAAACGCAGAATATATGCCCACATCAACAAATTACCATGGTATTCCAAAGGGCGCGCCGTTGCCGTAATTTCGCTGTATGACATCAGCAAGGCTTTGAGTTTAGAAAAAATGCAGTCGGATTTTGTCGCTAATGCCAGCCACGAGTTACGAACACCGCTATCCGTCATTTCCGGATTTATTGAAACATTACAAACTTCGGCCAAAGACGATCGCGAAGCTCAAGAGGCTTTTTTAAACATCATGAAAGAGCAAACCGAATATATGTCCGGTCTGATTGAAAATTTGCTGTCATTATCCCGTTTGGAAATGGAGCAAGATAAAGAACTTAAAGATAAGGTAAATATTTCCGAAGTGATTGATGACGTTACGGGAGCCTTAAAAATAAAGGCATTCCAAAGATCGGTAAACTTAAAAATCAGTGAACAGGGACGCATTCCCAAAGTTATCGGTGATAACAGAGAAATTCATCAGATTGTGCAAAATATTTTGGATAACGCCATTAAATACGCGCAAGAAAACACCGAAGTTGACGTAGAAATAAAAACCGTTCCCGAAATTCCGGCAACCGGCTTGCAAAACATAGCCAAAGGTAAAGCTGTCAGCATAGCCATAAACAACAAAGGCCCTAAAATCGGTAAAGAAGATTTGTCGCGTCTAACCGAAAAGTTTTATCGTATGCAAATTCATAAAGATAAGAAAATTCGCGGCACCGGACTGGGGCTATCCATTGCAAAACAAATTATACTGCATCACCATGGCAACCTGACCGTAACTTCTACAACTTATAACGGTACAACGTTTACCGTCTATTTACCGTTAAAGCAGTAAAATAATCTTTATCTGCTCCGCATAATTTCAAGAGTTTTCAAAAACTGCGGTGTGTTGACCTGTTGTTGAGATTTATTGGATTTTGCACTGTTTATTGCCACTTTTTCAACTGTTTTCGGTTGCGCAACATAGGTATTATCATTTGGAGCAACGTAATTACTTTTATCGTTTACATTATCTTTTTCCGTTGTTGAACAGGCTTTCATTGCATTTTTATGATCATTCTGCATAACCTGTTTTACTTTTTGCTTACTATCATCTTTAGCATTTTCTTTTTTGCCGTATTTAGATAGTGTCGGGCGCACCAAAATAGGTTTGCTCAAATCAAGCAGTTTTATATATTGCACTTCAGAAACTCTATGCTCCGGTGACCAAGAATCACCCCAATCACTTTTGGTGTTGTTTATAAGTGGAAAATCATTGTTATAGGCTTCAGCTTTTTTATCAGATAACATACCGTTTTCTTCACATTCTTTTCTACTGTCGGCCAGTGTTTTTTCTGCGTATTTATCAAATGTTTCTTTGTTCTTATCCGCTTCTTCCCAAACGCCATCCGGCACTTCCACATCATGTTGCAGATATTGACTAAAATCCACCCCACCGATAGTATAACAGTTTTTAACGGCTTTTTCATAATTTTCA
>CAYOYE010000055.1:0-5716 GCA_964408115.1 uncultured Azospirillaceae bacterium | reverse complement strand
ATACGGAACTTTGGAGTGTATTGTAGTACTGGAAGATATTTTGGAGGAAATTGTCGGCAATATAGAAGTTGAGGCGGATGAGAAAGATATAGACAGTGTAGAAAATATCGGCGAGGGCTATTTTGTGGTAGACGGACAAAAGCCTATACGCGACTTAAATCGCGAATTTAACTGGGATATAAATGATGAAAATGCCGTTACTATAGCCGGCTATCTTTTGGATATGACCGAGAGTATTCCGGAGCAGGGGCAAAAATTTATCTTTGACGGATTTGAATTTGAAATTGTTAAACGGGTCCGTAATCAGCTGAAACTTATAAAAATTCATAAAACCGAAGACAAAAAGGAGTAACGTATGCGTAACAATTATCGGGTTGCCGAACAACTGCGTGATGTAGAAATAATCTCTAACGTAAATATTTATGCCGAAGGTTCATGTTTAATAAAATGCGGCAATACTCACGTTTTGTGTACGGCAAGTGTTTGCGAGGATATTCCGCAATGGCTGAAAGGTCAGGACAAGGGGTGGATAACTGCCGAATATTCGTTGTTGCCGCGTTCAACACAAACCCGCGTTTCACGTGAAACCAAGGGTGCAGGTGGACGTACTCACGAGATACAGCGACTTATAGGTAGGTCGTTGCGCGCTGCGGTGGATTTATCGGAGATGAAAGGTATCTGCATTCAGATTGATTGTGATGTCCTGCAGGCTGACGGTGGAACGCGTACCGCTTCTATTACTGGAGGATTCGTTGCACTATATTTAGCTCTGCAAAAAATGGTAAAAGACGGTAAGTTGGTGCGTAATCCGGTACGGGAATTTATAGCGGCGGTATCATGTGGCGTTTGCAACGGAGAACCGGTGCTGGATTTGGATTATAGTGAGGATTCGCATGCCGGTTGCGACACAAATTTTGTCTTAACGGAGAGCGGCAAAATTGTAGAGATACAGGCTACGGCCGAGGGAGGCGTGTTTGATGAGGCCGAATTTTCGGAGCTGTTCCGTTTAGCAAAATCGGGTATTTATCAGTTGATTTTGTTGCAGAAAAAAGTTTTAGGAGAAGCATAATGAAATTTAAGGAAATTGTTTTTGCCAGCCATAATCGTGGTAAAATTGCCGAAGTTAAACAGATTTTAGCACCGTTAAATATCAGCGTAAAGTCGGCAGAAGATATAGATTTACCTGATGTAGAAGAAACCGGAACAACGTTTACCGAAAATTCGCTATTGAAATCGCAAACCATAGCTAAAATTACGCAAATGCCTTGTCTGGCAGATGATTCCGGATTGTGTGTTGACGCTCTTGACGGAGCTCCCGGAGTTTATTCTGCACGCTATGCCCCAAATCGCGATTTTGATAAGGGTATGGATAAATTGTTAAAGGCTATGACCGAAAGCCCGAATAAAAGCAGGGCGGCTCATTTCAGCTGTGTTCTTTCGCTTTCATTTCCTGACGGTTCTTACGAATTATTTGAGGGGCGCGTAGACGGGCATATTTCCGAACATAAAAGCGGAACAAAGGGTTTTGGTTTTGACCCGCTGTTTGTACCTGACGGGTATGATTGCAGTTTTGCCGAAATGGCGGATGATGAAAAAAATAAAATATCTCATCGCGGACGGGCAATGCAAAAATTTAAGGAATATTTGCAAAACGGGTAGGTGTAGATATGGGGCAGCAAATCTATAATATCAGGGGTGGAGAGTCGTTTGTTGATGTTTTAGCCGAGATATTTTTGCGCAAATATCAAAACAAACCGGCAGAATTGTCGCAAATAACTTTTTTGTTGCCGACACGACGTGCTTGTCAGAGTTTGAATGAGGCGTTTGTGCGTCAGCGCGGTTGTCAACCTACAATATTACCGCAAATTTTACCGATAGCCGACGTTGAAGAAGATGAGGTTCTTATTACCGGTGATGGCAGTATTTTGCAAGATTTAGAACCTGCCGTTGATAAAACTGAACGTACATTGATTTTTACCCGTTTGATTTTGCAAAGTCCCAAAGCGCTCGGTTTAGAAGACCTATCATTGGCACAAGCGTATGCTCTGGCGGAAAATCTTGGCGAATTGATAGATATGACGGAAAACGAAAATCTTAGTTTTTCACGCCTGCCGGAATTGGTTTCTGCCGAATATGCCGTTCATTGGGAAAAAATATTAAAATTATTGACGATTATTACCGATAATTGGCCTAAAATATTGGCAGAACGCGGATTGTCGGATGTTTCGGCCCGCCGTAATATGTTATTGCGTGCCGAATTAAAAATATGGCAACAAGCGAAGAAACGACAGAAAGTGATAATAGCCGGCACAACCGCGGCATATCCTTTACTGAAAGAGCTGGTTAAAACGGTGTTGAATATGCCGGACGGTGAGGTTTATCTTTATGGACTTGATAACTGTTTAAGCGATAGTGCATGGGCAAAGATTGATGAAAATCATCCGCAGTTTGAGCTGAAAGAGTTATTGGACTATTTGAACGTTAACCGCGGCGAAGTTCTCAATTTGCCGCAAAATATGCCTACGGAAAGAGAGCGATTTGTTGCGGAAATTATGCGACCTGCCGCGACATCTGATGATTGGCGAAATATATGTGCAAATCCGTTTTCTGATGCGGCATTTACGGGTTTATCTTTGGTAAATTGTGATGATATTCGTCAGGAAGCGCAGGCAATTGCTCTGATTATTCGTAATGTATTACAAACGCCGGAAAAAACGGTTGCGCTGGTTACATACGACCGTAATTTGTCGCGGCGCGTGGTTTCCGAACTGAAAAGATGGAACATAACGGCAGATGATTCGGCGGGGCAACCGTTACATCTTACACCTATCGGAATTTACTTACGCCTGATACAAAATGTTTTGGAACAGAATTTTTCGCAAAGCAGTTTACTGGCTTTATTAAAACATCCGTTTACGGCTTGCGGTATGTCGTATAACGAGTGTAACACCAATATCCGAAATCTGGAGCTGCAATGGCGTAAACAAGAGCAGTTGGATGACGAACGAATAGCTTTTCTGCAAAAAATTCAAAATTATTTACAGCCGCTTGTAGATTTATATAATTCGCCACAGGTTGATTTGCAAACAATGTTTGAACAGCACGTCAGGGTGGCGGAAAGACTTGCCGATACGGATATTAAAACCGGTGAAAAGATTATTTGGAAAGGAGATGCCGGTGCTTGTGCTGCAAAGTTTGTCAGCGATTTTATCGGTAAATGTCGGATTTTAGAAAATATAAAGACCAATGAATATACGGCATTTTTCAGCAATTTGTTGGCTCAACAAAATGTGCGTGTACGCTATGGTATGCACCCGCGCGTTAAAATTCTCGGACCGATAGAAGCGCGCCTGTCACAGTATGATGTTACGATATTAGGTGAAGTAAATGAGGGTAGTTGGCCTAAAATGCCTACCTCCGATTTGTGGATGTCACGACAGATGCGCCGAGATTTCGGTTTACCGTTACCGGAACGGATGATTGGCGTAACGGCAGCCGATTTTGCCCATCTTCTACAAGGAAAAGAAGTTTATTTGACCAGAGCTGAACGGCTAGACGGTACACCAACCGGTAAATCGCGGTGGTGGCTGCGTTTGGAAACGGTTTTGGCTGCTAATTTCGGCGACAATAAAGCGGCGTATGCTTTTTTGTATGATGCTAAATATTCTTTTTGGGCCAAGCATTTGGAACGGGCAAAAGACCTTAAACCGATTACACCGCCTCATCCTTGTCCGGACATTGACAAAAGGCCGCGTAAACTATCGGCAAGCAATATAGAAATGTTAATGCGTGATCCGTATACAATATTTGCTAAATATGTTTTGAATTTATATCCGTTACATAAATTGGATGAAGATAAAACCACGCGTGATTTCGGCAACATTGTACATAAAGTTATGGAACGGTTTAACGGTATTTATAATAACGGAGCGTATCCGGACAATGCTTTTGCCGAACTTTGTAAATTAGGTGAAGAAGAATTTACAAAAGCTGGTATTCCGGAAGTGCAGAAAGCATTTTGGCTGCCGAAGTTCATTAAAGCAATTAATTGGATTGTGGCTACCGAGCAAAAATATCGGCACGACATTAGTACAATTCATAATGAAATAGAGGGACAGATAACTTTGGATTTTCCGAACGGTCCTTTTTCGGTAACGGCAAAAGCGGATAGAATAGATGAAACTGTTTTAGGTGAACTTAATATCATTGATTATAAAAGCGGTAAAGCCCGTTCCGAAAAAGATATGATGTCCGGCAAAGCCCCCCAACTCCCTATAGAGGGCTTAATCGCCGTCAACGGTGGTTATGACGGTATAAAAAAGAAAGAAATCGCTTCACTTCGCTATTGGTCTACCAAAGGAAAAGAGGTGGTTTGCAGTGGCGAAAACGCTCATATTGCTCTGGAAAATACAGAAGAAACGCTGCGTTCCTTGATTTTACGGTTTGATTCTCCGTTAATGCCGTATTTAGCAAAACCAAATCCGCATAATGCACCGGCTTTTTCGGATTATGATCATTTATCACGCCTTTTGGAATGGTCAGTACGGGATGAGGAAAACGATAATGATGAATAAAGAAGATTATGAAGTATTGCGTGACAGTCGTGGGGCAACGGCCACATTACAACAACGGGCAGCTGCAAATCCGCTCAAGTCGGTATGGGTTGAAGCATCTGCCGGTACCGGAAAAACAAAAGTTCTTTCCGACAGGGTATTACGCCTTTTGTTAAACGGTGTAAAACCGCAACGGTTGTTATGTTTGACCTATACCAAGGCGGCGGCCGTACAGATGAAAAGCCGTATATCCGAAAGGCTGAGTGAGTGGTCGGTTATCAGTGATGAAAAATTAGAAAAAAATCTGTATGATTTGTTGGGAGATGAAATTACTTCACCGGAAGATTTAAGAGGCTATAAACAAACGGCGCGGACACTTTTTGCCGTTATGCTGGATACTCCGGGGGGCGTGAAAATACAGACGATTCATAGTTTTTGTCAGGAGATTTTGAAAAGATTTCCGATTGAAGCCGGTATTTCCCCGTATTTTGCAGTTATGGAAGAAAATGCCTCAAATGATGCTTTGGCGCAAATATCGCGAGAGATGTTGGCAGGCACGCAGTCGGGGGTTAATTCTCCGGTAGCGCAGGCATTACAATATCTTACGACCAATGTTTCGGAATATAGTTTTCCTAACATAATGAAAGATATCGTGTCCAATCGTGTTAAAATTGCGGCATTACGCCAAAAATATCCGGACAATACTGCACTTGTCAAAGCGTTGGAACAAAGTTTGTCTGTGGATTCGCGACAGACGGAAGAAGCCGTTAAGGCAGAATTTATGGCTGGGATTGATGCCGAAAAAATGCGTAAGGCTGTTTTGGTTTGGCAGTCCGGCACAAAAATTAATCAAACCCGATCGGAAATAATCGGGGAAATCTGTGCCAACGGATTTAATAAAGAAGATTATGATGCGTTCCAAAAAGCATTTATGCGTTACACTAACTTTTTGTGTTCTAAACAGGATGAGGCAACCCAAAACTTTTTGCAGATTGTACTTTTGCGTTTGCAGTCGGCGGAAAGCACAATAAAAAAACTTAAATTGTTTGCCGGAACCATGGCGTTTCTAACCTTAGCCGATGAGCTGAACTCTAAATATACGGAATACAAACAAAAACATTCGTGCTTGGATTTTGCGGATGAGATAAGTATTACGCATAAAT
>CAYOYE010000054.1:0-5764 GCA_964408115.1 uncultured Azospirillaceae bacterium | reverse complement strand
TTTCAATAAAAAACTGGAAAATATGAAAAAAATGTGCTATTCTAACTACTAAATAGGAGGTGGGCTTTATGGAACAAGATGAAACAAAAGAAGAAATTAAACGTAAAATGAAGTTTTATGCTCAAGTTGCGGCTATAAGCTCGGCTTCTATGTATGCCCCTCAAGCAAACGCGGAAAAAGTGCAGGATGATGAAACTACCGAGCAGAAAACTTTAATCATTAATCGCGAAATTCCAACGGTTGATTTTGCAAAAACCTATGTTGTTAATCAGAACGGTAATGAAGAAATAACCGAAAGTACAGCAGATACAACCGAGGTACAGAGCGAAAATAATAATCAAAGCGAGAGCCATTATGTTAGGCTTAAATATGATGAAGTTCCGGAAGTTTCTCCGG
This sequence comes from uncultured Azospirillaceae bacterium, assembly GCA_964408115.1. GTDB lineage: Bacteria > Pseudomonadota > Alphaproteobacteria > RF32 > CAG-239 > RUG410. The sequence goes on along the minus strand of CAYOYE010000054.1, from coordinate 5,368 downwards.
AGAACGCAGCTGCGTTCGGCAGTTATGATTATATCGTAGATTTGGAAAAATGGCGTAAAGAGGGCGTTGTGGATGTTAAACGTGCCGATTGGAGAGATATAACGACACCGGATATGACAAGCGTTATGAATAGACGGGAGTGCGGAGAGTACGGACAGGGGAATCTACAAAAAGGTGAAACAAATCAGGAAGAATGTGATGTCGGTATTTTTTGTACACAGGAAGATCTTTATAAACATATTACAGACCCGAATAATCTAACGGCAAAACAGGTGAATAATGCCGTAAATATAAACAAAAGTAAAACGCGCTGTTTTCTTTTTCAAGCAGACGTTGATATTGCCAAAAATATGCTACGATATATGTATTGTTCAAATAACGAAGCCGCACATGATTTTGCCGCAAAGTTTATTGCGGATAATTCAGACAACCAAGCTGTTGCTGCCGAGGTAAGAGAGGCTCTTTACGATGAGACAACCAATGATTTTAAAATTGGTGACGGTGCGGTAGAGCAGCGATATAAGGCTGGTATAAAAATGCGACAACTAACTGTAAACGGCATAAATGTTGCCGGAAGTAAAAGGCTTTCCAACAATTTTATAACGGCATTAGGTGAATTTGATAAGGAGCATCATAAAGATTTATTGCAGTTGGAAAAGGATTTTGCAACTGCTGTTTATCCGTTGGCAAATAAAGAAAACATTCCGGCAGAAAAAGCACAGAAAATTGCGGCTAGTAACGGTATGCGGGATGCTTCGTGTGTCGGTATCGGAACTGCCGGTCTATATACGGCATCATTGATTGGTTGCGGAGCTTATTCCTGGACAACTCTAAAAGAATTAAAGCAGACGGTAAATAGTGATAAATTTAATAAACTGACATACGCTTCTCCTGATTATATACGGCAGATGGCTATTGCCGGATATAAGGGCGCAGATGAGTTTTATTCGTTGGTAAAAGTGGCAGTAAAAGAAAGTGAAAAACAGGTTAAACAGGCTGCTCGCGGATTTTCTACGATAAGTTTTGAACAACGTACGGATGCTATTAAAGGAAATATCAGAAATCCGGAGATACAGCCTATTCCTATGATGTTACAAAAAAATAAAGGGCGCTGATTGACATTATTTTTTATTAAACATTTTAGTTAATTTACGCACGTCTTCGTTGCTTAATATTTTGCGTACGGCAACCGTTTTTTGATATAGTCTCCCGCCGTAATATACATGATGCCAACGGTAGTTGTCCTTACTGCTACAAAAACTTTCTAACGGCGACAGCCATAAACTTTCGGCAAACGGACGGTATAGACGGTTAAAAATGAATAACGGCCATTTCAACGGATTCCACCAAAGCGGTTTGCTGTAATCAATAAAAACGGCACGTCCGCCGGTAGAAAGCGCATTAAGTACGTTGTCCATAACTTTTTCTCTGGTTTTGAGCGGTAACTCGCGCAGAAGATTGTAGCAGATAATAACATCATATTTTTCGTCCCACGCTAAGGAGGCGTCATAATTGTAAATATGGATATCTTCTTTAGCAAATTTTTCTTTAGCCAACGCAATTTGTTCGTCAGAAATATCAAAAACATCAAGTTTGCCGCTTTTTTCTACCTTATTATAAATACCGGTCAGCTCATCACCGAAAGTGAGGCCTATTTGCAAAACGTGGGCATTTTTGGTTATGTCGTGTAATAAATCACGAATAATCTTTTTCCGGATACCGATGCCGCAAAGAGAAACCACCCGTTTATCATCTAATACGCGCGATAATGTCGGCTTGGCATAAATTTTATTAAATAAAATATCCATATATTCCGGAAGGGGATTTAATTTAGACATAAGCTCTCCTGTTATTGTTTGTTATCGGATATCAGACCGCGCTTTATGGCTTCGCGTACGGCGGCTACCCGATTATTTACATCCAGTTTACGCATTAAAAGGGTAATGTGGATTTTTACCGTTCCTTCGTTTACTCCCAGCTTGCTGGCAATTTTTTTATTTGGCAGCCCTTCGGCAAGACATTCCAAAACATCCATCTGCCGAGGCGTAAGCGTGTTTTCCGGCTCAATCTTGGCCAGACCGTGCATAAGTTCTATAACAGGTTGCGGCTGAGAATTGCTGCAATTCTTCAAAAGCTCCGGCGGAATATAAACACCGCCTGCCAAAACCAGATTAATGGCACTGATGATTATGTTCTTGGGAAAAGATTTGGAAACATAACCCGATACGCCGATATCAAAAGTTTTTTGCAATATTTCCTGCTCAAATACGGCAGATATGATAATGATAGGCACGTCAGGACATTCTTCGTGAATTTTGGTCAGGGCATCAAACCACTTGGCCCCAGGCATAGCTAAATCCGTTATAATTACGTCAAAATTCGTTTGATAACGGAGAATTTTAAATATATTGGTATAGCTGTCCGCCAGCATAATTTTGGCATCCGGATACTCTTTGTTGAGGATAAATTCCAAACCCTGTAAAAACAATTCGTGGTCATCCGCTATTAAAAACTTCATATCAGTTCTCCCGCCAGTCCCCGTTTACGGCTTGCCAACACGACAGTGCCGAAATGACAGCCGTTTCGGCCCGCAAAATACGTTTGCCTAAAAAAATTGAACGTATAAAATCTTTTTGTAAAAGTGAGGCAACTTCTGTTTGGCTGAAGCCACCCTCCGGTCCGACCAAAACGGCGGCTTTACCTTTATTATTTTGTAGAACGCTTAAAAAATCCGCCGTATTGCCTTTTTCATTGAGAAAAAATAAGACTCTGTCGTTTGGCCAGTCATTAATGACTTTTTGCAATTCTTTCGGCTCGCATATTTCAGGTATATCCTGACGCCGACTTTGCTCCGCCGCCTCAATACTTTGTAATCGGAAACGTTCGGTCCGTACTTTTTCGCTGTTGGTATATGCCGTTATAATCGGTATAATCTTGCGTACACCAAGTTCGGTAGCTTTTTGTATAACCAAATCGGTATTGTCTTTTTTGAGCGGAGCAAACAAAAGCCATATATCCGGTGAGGCATAAAAATCTGCAACCTTTTCTCCGACAATGACGGTAAGGGTTTTGTGCTTAATTTGGGCAACGGTTGCGCTAAATTCGCCGTTTTTGCCGTCAAACATAAAAAAAACGCTTTTTTCGGTCAGGCGCATAACGTTTACAAGGTAATGACTTTGTTTGTCATCCAGTTGCAGCTGCTTTCCTGTAGCAAGTTCTTCTCTACTGAAAACTCGGATAATCATTAATCTTTCCAAAAAACATTGTATAATTTCATATTTTACTTCGCATTATAAATTAAAATATGTTAAAGAAACAATAACAAAATAGAAATAGAGGATGGAATAAAAGTATGATTATTACGATAGACGGACCTGCAGCTGCCGGAAAAGGCACAATATCAGCATATCTGGCCAAAAAATATAAATTGGCGTATTTTGATACAGGAATGGTTTATCGTGCCGTCGGTTTGCAGATGCTGTTATCGGGTTATGATTTATCTGACGAAGCGGAGGCTGTTAAAATTGCCGATAATCTTACTTTTCCGCAAATGATGAAACTTGCGGCACATCCTGATTTTCGTTCAGATGTCGGAAGTAAAGCCGCCTCGGTTGTATCTGCCTATCCGGCAGTTCGTCAGTCATTACTCGCCGTCCAGCAGAATTTTGCTTTGAAACCGATATTTGCCGACGGGACACCGGCAAACGGTGTTGTTTATGACGGACGCGATACCGGAACCGTAGTTTGTCCGAATGCCGATCTAAAACTGTTTGTAACGGCATCTACGGAAATAAGGGCAAAACGCCGTTTTCAGGAGTTTTTACAAAAGGGAACGGATACCACCTACGAACGTGTACTGACGGAAATGAAAGCGCGTGATGAACGCGACAGTACCCGAAGTGCTGCACCGCTAAAGCCGGCAGATGATGCCGTAATCATTGACACTTCGGATATGGATATTAATGAGGTAATCCAAAAAATAACGCCGTTGATTGAAGACAGGTTGTAGAACTTATTTAGGGCTGGCGGCAGTAATCTTAATTTTTTCCGAACTCTTATCCGCCTCGTTTGGTATTGAACCGAAAGTTATACATTTTTTCGGACAGGCAGAAAAACACTTTAGGCAGTTTATGCAGTTTGGATGGCGGACAAAACGGATTTTTTCAACGTCAATATTCATAGGGCATTTTTGCGAACAGCGATGGCAGTGGACGCACTTATTTTCATTTTTTTTGATGCCGAAAATACGCAATACACTAAACAGACCGTAGAATGCGCCTTTGGTGCAAAAATAATTACAAAACGGGCGGTCAATGAATAAAGCAACAAAAATAAAAAATCCCAAACACCAGGCTCCGGCGGTGGACAATCCGCCTTCAAAAAGGCGGTGATTGAAAGAGCCTCGGGCATTAAGGGCAACAAAAGAAATACTGATAGTGCTTAACGCATAAAAAACATAGCGTGACAGCTGCAGATATTTCTGTGCTTTTTGCGGTATCCGTAATTTGGGTAGTTTTAGAAAACGAGCTAAAAGGGCAATCCAATCTTGTAGTGCGCCAAACGGACATAGCCAGCCACAGAAAAATACTCCGACCAGCAACATAGTTAGAAATATTTTTTTGCCGATAAGACTGTAGCGCGGTTCAAACGAAAAAATCAGACCGGCCATAAAAAACGCCTGCACCAGAAAGCGGATAACCTGAATTGCCCTTTGCTTATTCATCTTAAAACCTTTACTTTAGTTCATCAAGCCAATCGTCAATACCGAATACTTTGGCGTTATAGCCGACCCAAGGGTTGGTAGAAACATTGCAACCTTTGCATTGTGCAGTCAGGTCGGTAACGGTGTTTTGTACACCTCCGCCACCGTTAGTGATAAACGGAATGATTTTTTTGCCGGATAAGTCATAGTTTTGTAAAAAGCTGCTTACTTGCGGTGTAATTGTTCCCCACCAGTTTGGCGAGCCTAAAAAGATAACGTCATATTGGGCAATGTTATCAATTTTGGTTGTCAGTTCGGGACGGAATCCAGATTGAATTTCTTTTTTGGCCTGTTCTACCATTTCATTATAGTTTTTCGGGTAATTGTCTTCGGTTTTTATTTCAAATAAATCGCCGCCGATATTGTCGTGAATGGCTTGCGCAACTTTTTGGGTGTTTCCGCTATAGGAATAAAAGGCGATAAGAATCTTATCATCTTTACCGATATTGTAATTTGTTGTGCCGGCAGGTCTGGCAAAAACTTTATAAGCAACACCGGCGCCGACAATCAATAAAAAAGCACAGAAAATAAAAAAGGTTTTCATCTTATATATCTCCGAATAAAATTTGTTATATTTTTGTTTGTATAACTTTTGTTGCCAATAAA
>CAYOYE010000053.1:0-5938 GCA_964408115.1 uncultured Azospirillaceae bacterium | reverse complement strand
AATAGCCGATTTAATTGCCATGCTGAACGGTATGGGGGCGCAAATTGAAGGTGCGGATACTTCTACTTTGGTAATTAAGGGAGTAGATAAGCTGCATGGAACAACCCACCTGATTATTAATGATAGGATTGAGGCCGGTTCTTATGCCGTAGCCGCCGCAATTACCAAAGGTCGTTTAGAACTGGTAAATGCTCGGGCAGAACATTTACAATGTCCGTTATCAATTTTGCGCAAATGCGGGGCTAAGGTTGAGGAAACCGCAAACGGCATTATCGTAGATGCGCAAAATGAAATATTGCATGGTGAAGATATATATACCGATTATTATCCCGGATTTCCAACTGATTTACAAGCGCAGTTTATGGCGCTGATGTGCGTTTCGGAAGGTGCGGCAATGGTAACGGAAAGTATTTGGGAAAATAGATTTATGCATGTTCCGGAACTTATGCGTATGGGGGCAAATATTAATATTCACGGGCATGCTTCGGCGATTGTGCGCGGAGTAAAAAAGCTCTCGTCAGCGCCGGTTATGTCAACGGATTTGCGGGCTTCGTTTGCTCTGATATTGGCCGGCTTGGTGGCAGAGGGAGAAACAATTGTCAATCGTGTTTACCATTTGGATAGGGGGTATGAACATCTGGAAGAAAAGTTTAAGCAGGTTGGTGCAAACATAGAACGCTTGAAAGAAGCAGATTAAGATATTTGCCGAAATACCGGCTTAAAAACATATCACCCCTTGCGGTTGCACAAAAAAAATCCCATATATAAAGTAGTTTTAACGGGAGATAAGTATAATGAGTAAAAAACAAAAGTTTAAGACAGAAGTAAGCAAACTGCTGGATATAGTTATTAATTCGCTTTATTCGGAAAAATATATATTCTTGCGGGAGCTTATATCTAACGCCAGTGATGCTTGTGATAAACTGCACTATTATGCACTTATGAATCCGGGGATTGCTAAAGAAAACGGCGAGTTCAAAATAAAAATTACCCCGAATGCCGAAGAAAATACCTTAATCATTAGTGATAACGGTATCGGTATGAATAAGGACGATTTGATTAATCATCTGGGGACAATAGCAAAATCCGGTACGGCCGATTTTGTAAATAATGCCAAAGACAACGGTTCGGTTGTGGATTTAATCGGTAAATTCGGTGTCGGCTTTTATTCGGCGTTTATGGTTGCGCAAAAAGTAGAGGTAACAACCAAACGTGCCGGAGAAGAACAGGCATATCGGTGGACTTCTGACGGTGTAGAGGGCTTTGACATTGTGGAAGCCGAGCGGACGGTTTCCGGTACGGATATAAAACTTTATTTGAAAGATGATGCCAAGGATTTTACGGATACGGTTTATTTGCGGCATATCATCCGCACCTATTCCGATCATATAAACTATCCGATTGTTCTTGATTTAGGTAAGGCAGGTGAGGAAACGGTTAATACCGGTTCGGCACTATGGACCAAAAATAAAGCAGAAATTACCGAAGAACAATATAATGAGTTTTATCATCATATTTCGCGTAATTTTGATACTCCATGGCTTACGCTGCATTTTAAGGCCGAGGGAAGTATAGAATATACCGGATTACTGTTTATTCCGTCGGAAGCTCCGTATGATTTGTTTCAACCGGACCGCCAACAGAGTTTAAAGCTATATGTCAACAGAGTGTTTATTTCCGATAAGGTAGATGACCTAATGCCGGCATATTTGCGATTTGTTAAAGGTGTTATAGATAGCGCCGATTTGCCGCTGAATATTTCGCGCGAAATGTTACAGCAAAATGCTTTAATTGCTAAAATTAAGAGTGGAACGGTATCCCGTATTTTGCGTGAATTGAAGAAAAAGTCAGAAAACTATGATGATTATATGAAGTTTTGGAAAGCCTTTGGTGTGGCGTTTAAAGAGGGTATTTACGAAGATACGGCCAATCGTGTAGAAGTTGCCGGTTTATCGCGCTTTTATTCAACCGCCTCCGAAGATAAACTCACATCGTTAGATGAATATATTTCCCGAGTGCAGGAAGGACAGACCACCATTTATTACATAACCGGTGATGATATTCCGACCCTGCGTAACAATCCGCAGTTGGAGGCCTTTAAGGCCAAAAATTTGGAAGTGTTGCTTTTAACCGATCCGATTGACGAATTTTGGGTACAGGCGCTGACTAATTTTAAGGGCTATCCGATTAAACATATTTCACAGGCCGATTTAGATTTGCAAATGGTACGCGATACGCCTAAAGCCGATGCCGGCAGTCTGAAGAAATTAACAGATTTTATGACCGAATTGTTCAAAAATGAAGTCGGCAAAGTAGAACCTACCGAAAAACTGACGAAAAGTCCGGTCAGCCTAACGGTGGAAAGCGGACAAATGAGCATCCATCTGGAACGTTTGATGCGTAACCATCAACAGCAGACGGCTTTTGCCAGCTCTCGGATATTGGAAGTTAACCCGTATCATCCTTTGATTATTAAATTGGCAGACAGTATTTTTGATGAGAAGCAAAAGTCAACGGTGGAAGAAGTTTGCCGCTTATTGCTTGATCAGGCTAAAATTGCCGAAGGTGAGGCTGTTGCCGACGGTTCGTTTTTTAGCGAAAAACTCAGCGAATATATCTTACGCGGTTGGCAGGCAAAAGAATAAAACGGAAAGACGGGGGAGATACTTTTATCTCCCTCAAATTTTTTAACATTGACATCATATTATAAACCGATTAAACTGCCTGAAAACAGGGTATGAGAGTAATGAATAAAATTTTCAAAATTTTAGTGTCGGTGAGTGTGTTGTTTTGGACAACGACAGCGTATGCCGAAAAAGCAGATTTTAAGGACTTTTTACAACAATCGTTGTCACCGCTTCAGGATCAGGTGCGTTTTTATAATCACAATGTTAAATTGGCAAAAAACGGATGTGATGATAAAAATTTTTTGCGTATCTACAATTTGGTGGAACATAAAGGCAAAATAAATTATGAGTGTGTCGGAAACTATGGTAATTTATGTCAGGATAAATGTTTAGGCGGTGGAATATATATCGGCAATTATACGCCGGAAATACCTTGCAATGGCGAAAAGTTTTTTGCCGGTACCGAAAAAGAAAATTCGTTTACGGTTACCAAAGAGATTTGTCAGGATTCTAAAAAACAAAAATTGTGGGAACGTACACCGACAGATGCTTATGTTTTTGACTATATGGGGCGCTTATTGTTTCTTTCCTCCGACAACGTTACGATGACTTTTCGCAATAATCGGCTACAACGTAAGATTATGTATTCGGCAGACGAAACAATGTTGTATGATGCAGAAAATACGGAAGCCTATTTGCATATTCGCTATGAACGGGCAGAAAACGGCAATTTACTGAAGGAAATTCACTTTAATCGTGATGGCTTTCCTTATAGCATTTATGAAGCCGAATACCAAAACGGGCGTTGCGTAAAAATTAGTAAAACAGACGGCTTTAGCGGTAATAAAGAAGTTTATGAATTTAAATAAAAGCCGTTACACAGGTTAGGCAACGGCTTTTAGCTTTTGAGGGCAACTTATTTTATTCTACCGGTTTGACGTGCCAGATTTTTTCGGCATATTCCATAACCGAACGATCACTGGAAAAATCACCGATACGGGCTACGTTGTAAACGGCTTTTTGCGCCCACAGTTCTTTATTTATATAATCTTTTTCGGCTTGATGAACGGCATTGTTAAAGTCTTCCAAATCTGCCAGAATAAAGTAATAATCACTATTCAACAGCGAGTCAAAAATCGGGCGGAAAAGTTGCGGATAATCTTTTTCACAAAACATTGTGGAATTTAACGAATTAAGTATCCGCTTAATGTAATCGGATTTTTCGTAAATTTCCCGCGGATTATAAGTTAGTCGTTTGCCGCGTACCTGTTCATCGGTCAAACCGAATAAATAAAAATTATCAGCACCGACTGCTTCAAGAATTTCAATATTCGCACCGTCATAAGTACCGAGCGTAAGTGCTCCGTTTAAGGCAAATTTCATATTGCTTGTTCCGGATGCTTCAAAGCCGGCGGTTGAAACCTGACAGCTTACATCGGCAGCCGGTATTAAATATTCTGCCACCGAAACCTTATAATCCGGAATAAATACGACCTTCAAATATTCGTTGGCCCTGTCATCATTATTGATTACGTCTGCAACATTGTTAATGAGTTTGATTATCAGTTTGGCAAACGTGTATGACGGTGCGGCCTTTCCGGCAAAAATATAAGTTTTAGGAGTCGTAGGGCGAACATTGTCGCGAATAATGGCCAGATAATCACCGATAATTTGCAATACGGTCATTAGTTGGCGTTTATATTCGTGAATACGTTTAGCATGAACAATGTACATACTTTCCGGATCTACCATAATGCGCGTTGCTTTATAAACTTTTTGTGCCAGACGGCGTTTGTTGGCGGTTTTTATTTCACAAAATTCATGCAGAAAACGTTTGTTGTCGGCATATTTTTCCAAACCTTTAAGCATTGTCAGATGCGTTATCCATTCTTTTCCGATTTTGTCGGAAATCAGAGAGGCTAGGCTATGATTGGCATGCAATAACCAGCGGCGTGGAGTTATACCGTTTGTAACGTTTATAAATTTTTCCGGCCAAAGCTCGTAAAATTCCGGCACCAGCGAGTGTTTTATCAGTTCGGAATGTAGTTTTGCCACTCCGTTTACCGAGAATGAGCCGACAATGGAGAGGTTTGCCATGCGAATAACCTGATTATCACCTTCTCCGTCAACAATGGATACGCGTCCGAGTTTATATGAATCTTCGCCGAATTTGCTGCGGGCAAATTCCATAAATCGCCGGTTTATTTCATAAATAATCTGTAGGTGGCGCGGAAGTGTGCGTCCGATAATACCGCTACTCCATTTTTCCAATGCTTCCGGTAAGAGGGTGTGGTTTGTATAGGCAAAAACCTTAGTCGTAATGTTCCAGGCGTCATCCCATTCCTGTCCGTAAACATCCATCAACTGACGCATCATTTCCACAATAGCCAACGCCGGATGTGTATCGTTTAGCTGAATACAAACGTAATCCGGCAATTTATAAAAGTCATTGCTTATTTCCATAAAACGCCGGATAATATCCTGAATGGCGCACGAAACAAAGAAATATTGTTGTGTCAGGCGCAGTTCTTTGCCGGATTCTATGTTATCTGACGGGTACAAAACTTTAGAAATTGTTTCTGTCCGGATTTTATCACGCACAGCTTCAATATAACCGCCGCTGTTAAAAATGTTTATGTCCAGCTCATCATCTGTTTTAGCCGAGAATAAACGTAGATAGTTGACGGACTTACCGTTATAGCCGACAATCGGAAAATCATACGGAACGCCGTATAAATGGTGAGTGTTGGTCCAAATATAGCTGATTTTTCCGTCGGGTTTGGTGTACATTTCCACTTGTCCGCCGATAGGTATGCTTACCGTTCTGTCATAACGGGCAAACTGCCATGGCGAATTTTCTCCTAACCAGCTGTCGGATTGCTCAATTTGGTATCCGTTATCAAATTTTTGCTTAAACAATCCAAACTGATAGTTTATACCATAACCGAAACCGGGGATACCGAGTGAGGCCATAGAGTCTAAATAGCAGGCGGCCAAACGTCCTAATCCGCCGTTCCCGAGTGCCGGATCATATTCTGCATCAAAGATGTCTTGCAAAGAAATATCCGGAAAACCGTCAATTTTAATATCTTTGAGAATATCATACAAATTAAGGTTATATAAATTGTTTTCCAAAGAGCGTCCGATAAGGTATTCAATGGAGAGATAATAAACTTTTTTGGTGTTGGCGTTATCGTAACGGGCAATTGTTTCATACATTTTATCCATTGCAAATTCGCGTACGGCCAATGCCACAACATTAAATGCTTCTTCTTTTGTCAGTTCACAATTACGTTTGCCGATAAAATATT
>CAYOYE010000052.1:0-6028 GCA_964408115.1 uncultured Azospirillaceae bacterium | reverse complement strand
GAAAGTAATAATACCGGAAGCCGAAAGATAAAATCCGATACTTAAAGCAAATTCAGCCAGTTGAGCCGAGGATTAAAAGCAATGCAGCTCGCCGCGGAACTTTTGTTTTTTATAGGCTGCCGCTAAAACGGTTATCATGTCATCATCAGATTCCCGATTATGAATTATCAAAGGTAATCCGCTCTGTTGTGCCGCAGCTATTTGCTTTTCTAAAACCGGCAGCTGTTGTTCTTTTATATCCGCATTATAGTGATAATCCAATCCACATTCCCCAATGCCGACAACATAAGGATTATTTAACTTATGCAAAATATCTTCTACCGTCAGATTTTCATATTTATCGGCATATTCCGGATGCACGCCGACAGACGCAAAAACATTTGAATGTTTTTCACAAAAATCTATCAGCTTTTGCGCCTCGGCAATATCGGAACAAACATTTAACATATAACCGACACCGTTTTGTTCGGCTCTGGTTATGACATCTTCCCTGTCTAAGTTAAAATCATCGGAACTGATATGACAATGACTGTCTACAAGCATTTTTACAAAACCTTACATATTCTGTTTATTAAGTTAACAAGTGTTGTTTTTTTATCCATATTAATCCCGTCACAAGCAGCAAACATAGCTTCGGAATCCCGCCAACATTTATACAAATCTTCGGCATTTGTACAATTTAGCATATTATCTTTGATAAATTTACCGATAAGTTCGGGTAACAACCGAAATTTATCTTCATTACTAACGGCTTCATCACAAAAATCAAGCAAATCTGCCAGAGTAAAATTATTTTTTTTATAAAACAGCGCGCACAATCGGTTATAAAAATCTATTATATCAATATCGGCGTAAGTAACTGCTTTACCGATACTACCCTCGGACAGCTCTACTAATTTGGCTATTTGTGTTTCGTTTAATTCCGGACGATAACGGCGCAACAGGCTGGCAACATTATCATTGCTTAAATCCGGCAAAGCAATTTTAGAACAACGGGATTTGATTGTCGGTAATAAAGCGCCAATGTTATGACTGATAAGCATTAACAAAGATTTTGCCGGCGGCTCTTCCAAAATTTTCAGAAAGGCATTAGCGGCACTTGTATTCAGTTCGTCGGCACAATCAATAATGACTATGCGCCAACCGTTGTTAAACGAAGTTTTAGTATAAAAATCTACGATTTTACGAATGTCATCAACTTTTATATTTGCCGATTTTCGCAAACCGGCAATTTCATCATCACTTAACGGCTCGCCCTGTTGTATGGCTTTTATGATTTTTTGCTTATCCGTATCAATAAAATCACGCTCAACCACCATTAAGTTTGGATTAGACAGGGCCGCCACCTGCTTAAATACATCGGTATTTTCATTTACGTTAAGTGATGTATATTGTTCGCTCTTGTCCTTGTCGGCCCACAACAAAAAGCGCGCAAAGCGATAAGCTAAAGTTGCCTTACCGATACCGCGCTTACCACTAAAAATCCACGCGTGCGGTAAAGAATTTTTTTTCCACGCCTGTAAAAGGATATTTTCGGCTTTTGTCTGACCGACAAAATAGGAATTATTTTGTGGCTTGATAATATTGTCTTTCATCACAACCTCAATTTTTTATTTATGACTTCAACAATATCATAATGCAGTTCATCAATACTCTTATCGGCATTCAGCACAACACAACGTTCGGCATTGTTTTTGGCTATTTCTAAAAAGCCCCGCCGCAAATTATTGTGAAATTCCAGCTCTCGGCTTTCAAACCGCAGTTCTTTAACTGCCATGGATTTGGCTTTAGCAAATGAACGCCTCATACCTTTTTCAACGTCTATATCCAAAATCAGCGTTAAATCGGGCTTAAAATTACCGGCAGTTATGTGATACAGCTGTTGCAAAGTCTGATATTCTATACGTTTTCCGTATCCGTAATATTGATAAGCCTCGGTAGAATCGGCATAGCGGTCACTCAAAACCCAACTGCCGTTTTCTAAAGCCGGCCACACGACTTTTGTTAAGTTACACCGTCTGTCGGCATAATAAAGCAAACATTCAGTTACGGCATCAAACTTATCTTTATCACCGGTAACCAGCATATTCCGAATGGTCAAGCCGTCAGGAGTTCCCCCCGGTTCTTTCGTTAAAACGGTATTAATTCCCTGTTGTTGTAAATATTCCGCCAAAAGACGGATTTGGGTGGATTTACCACACCCTTCTCCGCCTTCCAGCGTAATAAATTTACCTCTCATTATTTGGCCCCGAATACAAAATATTTAACATTGGCCCAGAATTTACCTGCCATACCTATTTCATTAACATCTTGAGCGGCTACCAGCGGAACAACAACCGGCTTCTGCCCTTGTATTTCAATAGTCAATTTACCCAATTCCTGTCCGGCCTTAATCGGAGCTTTTATCGGTTCATCATATTCTGCCGTAGATTTTACGTTATCGGTATCGCTTAAATGAACGGTTTTTACCACATCATCGCTAACAACCAAATCAATTTGTTTATCGGCTCCGTACCAAACGTTTGCGGTTGCCATAACCTGATTTTTGGTAAATAGCGTATAATTATCAAATTCTCTGAACCCCCAGCTCATTAAACGTTCGGCTTCTTCGGAGCGTTCTTTGTTGCTATTCATACCGCTCATAACTTCAATCAGTCGTCTTTCACCTTTACGCGCCGAGGCAGCCAAACAAAAGCCGGCTTCTTCGGTATGTCCGGTTTTCAAGCCGTCAGCATTTTTCATTGTATAGAGCAACGGATTGCGGTTACCTTGTTTAATTTTGTTATATACAAACTCTTTCTGGCTAAAATAGTGATATAAATCAGGAAATTCCTCAATAATATGGTGCGATAAAACAGCCAGATCTTCCACCGACATACGGTGATCCGGATGCGGTAAACCGGTTGAATTTGCAAAAGAGCTATTCTTTAAGCCGAGTTTTTTTGCGGTTTTATTCATCAAAACAGCAAAATCTTCTTCGGAACCGGCAATATTTTCGGCAACCACAATGCAGGCATCATTACCAGATTGGATTACAATACCTTTAATTAGGTTTTCTACACTAACGTTATCACCGATTGATAAGAACATAGTAGAGCCGCCGGTTGCCGCCCCACCCTTACGCCAAGCATTTTCGCTAACCGAAAATGTATCGTCCAGTTTAACCGTTCCGTCTTTAATTTTGCTCATCAAAATATAAACCGTCATCAGCTTGCTCATAGAAGCAGGCGGCACACTTTCTTCGGCATTTTTAGCATAAAGATATTCACCGGTGTCAAAATCCATCAAAATGGCATTTTTAGCAGCCGTTTCATATCCGTACGCATTAAAACCGTAGGCCACACCGCATAATAAAACCGTTAATCCAAACTTATTAAATTTCATAATACACTCCTATTTCTTTTCTATTCTGGCATCTTTTATACCGTAATATTTTAATTTTGCCTGAGCTACCGTAGCTTCTTCAACCCTACTATACGGACCGAAAGAAACGCGATATAATGTAGAACCGTTGACACTTACTTTTACAACATGACCGCTACCGTATTTTTTGATTTCCGACAACAGATTTTCAGCTCGTGATTGTTCCGAAAAAGCACCGGCATGAACATAGTAGTAACCGCTTTGATATTGATATCCGCTACTTGTTTTGGCTACTGCCGATTTTACACCGGCATTTTCGGTTTTTGTATAAACCGCACCGTCTTTAGTTCCCATACTGCCGGTTCTGACGCCGCCTGTTGATGCGGCCGCACTACCGTAAACCACCTGTTCATAATCGCTACCCGAACTTGCATCATACGAGCCGTACGCATATTGTTTTCCGCCGGCACTGGCATAGACTGCAGACTGCTCTGCCGTTTTTTCCGAAATACTGATTCTTTCTGCCGAACTTTCATACAACGAAGGCGCAGGCGTATATTCTGCCGTTTGCGTTTCTTCTTGTACCGGCATATTAAGCAAAGCTGCCTTTAAGGCCTTACTTTCTTTTTCCATTATCTCTACTTTTACTCTGGTCGTTCCCTGTCCCATATATCCTAATAACTGCGCGCCATGTTTGGATAGGTCAATAATTCGGTCTTTTACATACGGACCGCGGTCATTTACACGCAAAACTATAGAACGTCCGTTTTGTAAGTTGGTAACTTTTACAATACATGGTAACGGTAATGTTCTGTGCGCTGCCGTCAGCGTATTCATATTATAGCGTTCGCCATTAGCCGTTTGTTTGCCGTTAAAATCCTCGCCGTACCATGAGGCTACGCCAACCTCGGAATAGCTGTAATCTTCTTTCGGATAATACCACTTACCGGCAATTTGGTATGGATTGCCAACCTTATATACTCCGCCGTAATTCTTGATAATTTCCGCCTGTGCCTGCGGTGATAATCCGGCAAGCTCGGGCGTTCCGGTTGAACATGAACTCAACCCGACAGACAGCAAAGCCAGAAATAAAACTCTATACAACATCTTGTCTATCATCTTTACCAGAACATTAAAAACAGCATCAGATTACCCGCATTTTCTAAATACTTCAAGTATTATTTATATACTTATCCTTATTTCTTTTGTTTTCGTGGTTGTACCGGTGTGGCAAAACCTATTTCGGCATCATAGTTTTTAATTTTATTCAGCAACATATAATCCGGATATCCGTCTTCCGGTAAGCGTGCGCGTTTTTGTAAAATTCGTACGGCTTCACGCGTTTTCGGCCCCAACTGCCCGTCTTCGGTAATTTTTTTGGGATACAGAGAATTATAGAACTTTTGAATTAATTTTATTTCCTCATTTGTCATAACATATTGTGTAGAAGCCTGCATAGGTGACCATTTTTTGTTAGGATTAGCCACATAATCGGCTAATGTTACTATAGCTACGGCATAATTATCGGAGCGGTTCCAAATCATAACGCGCTTAAAGTTTCCTAACACGATAAAGGCTGGGCCTTTTCTGCCGTCCGGCAAAATAACGGAGGCTTTAGCTTCATCATCAAGCGGTAAACTATAGCCGTAAAACGTTTTAACCCCGAGTTTTTTCCATTCGGCTACTTTTTTGGTATTTTGCCGGCCGACTTCTTTGAAACTGAAGTTCCATGGCAGGCTAACCCTCATTCCCCATTTTTCGTTTTTCTTCCAGCCCAGTTGCGACAGATAATTACCTGCCGAGGCCAGAGCATCGCCAAAAGAGTTCCAAATATCCGGCACATTATCACCGTCATAATCAACCGCATAATTGTTATAAGTTGACGGCATAAACTGAAAATGCCCCATAGCCCCTGCCCAAGAACCGCGCATTTTATCTTCGTCCAACTTTGTTTTTTCCATAATCTTCAAAACATTATACAGTTCGTTTTTGAAAAAATTCGCGCGACGGTTTTTATAGCTGAGGTTGGTTAAACTGTCTATAAGGTGGTAATTTCCCTTATTGGAGCCGAAATTGGTTTCTATAGCCCAAAATGCCACCAGATAGTTAAGCGGTACATTGTATTTATCCTCAATATCCTTATATTTTTTTTGTAAAGTTATATAGTGTTCGCGCGCTTTTTTTACCCTGTCTGCCGTAACAAGTCTGTTCACATATTTGCAGGTAGTTAAAATAAACTCCGTCTGTTTTTTATCTTTCTGCACCTACTATGGGACAATTTTTGTTGCAACCGGTGTCTGACTTTTTGCCGTCTGAGCTTGTAGCGCTTGATCCATTTGAATCGTTCTCGGTACGATTTGAAATAGCGTTGTTTTTTGCGTTTATTTCCACGTCACCTGTGATTTTGTGGCAGCTGTTGGCGTTTTTCTTGCCCGCACTTAAGCCAAAAGAGCGCAAATGGTTTGTGCCAACGTTTGTTGTTGCAATTGCGCTTTTTGTTATAGGCATGGTTTTTTGCTACCTTGTTATTTTGCAGGCAGCATTCCAATGGTTGACCGACCAGGCTGCTGGTCTTGGCGTTATTGAGCCGCGTATGAATTCATATATCGGCATGATTATAAAGTTCGAGGTGCTGTTTGGCCTTGCATTTGAGGTGCCGCTTGTA
>CAYOYE010000051.1:0-6148 GCA_964408115.1 uncultured Azospirillaceae bacterium | reverse complement strand
AGAAATAATGAACGGCTTGGAAGAAAATTCGGTTGACGTTATATTTGCCGATCCGCCGTATTTTATGCAGTTGGGCGATACGCTGTTGCGTCCGGATAATACACAGGTAAACGGAGTTTTTGAAGATTGGGACAGCTTTGAAAGTTTGGAAGCATACGATAAATATACAAAAGATTGGTTGTCGGCAGCCCGCAGAATATTGAAAGATGACGGTAGTATCTGGGTAATCGGTTCATATCACAATATTTTTCGGGTGGGCTATATTTTACAGAATTTGGGATTTTGGATTTTGAATGATGTTGTCTGGAATAAAACAAATCCTATGCCTAATTTTAAGGGAACACGCTTTACCAATGCGCACGAAACGCTAATTTGGGCGGTGAAAAATCCTAAAGCAAAGTACACTTTTAACTATGAGGCAATGAAGGCACTAAATGATGAAACGCAGATGCGCAGTATTTGGGAGCTGCCTATTTGTACCGGTAAAGAACGCCTGAAAAACGATAAGGGCGAAAAATTACATCCGACACAAAAACCGGAAGCCTTGCTGTATCGGATAATTTTGGCTTCTACAAAACCGGGGGATATAGTACTTGATCCGTTTTTCGGAACGGGGACTACCGGTGCGGTGGCCAAAAAAATGGGACGCAATTTTATTGGTATAGAACGTGATGCGGAATATGTAAAAGGTGCCGTTAAGCGCATAGAAGCCGTTGAGCCGTTGAGCGATTGTGCTTTGGAATATACCGTAAAGAAAAAGTTACAAAGAGTTCCTTTCGGCGCGGTTTTGGATTGTGGTATGTTACAGGCAGGTGATGTGTTGTCGGATGCCTCGGGTAAGCATTTTGCAACCATACGTTCGGACGGTTCGGTAAAGAGCAATACGGCAGAGGGGTCTATTCATCAGGTTGGTGCGGCAGAACAAAAAGCCGCAGCTTGTAACGGTTGGGAATATTGGTATTATAACGATAAGAAAAAAGGTTTGGTTTGTATTGATGAATTACGTCAGAAAATCAGAACCGAAATGTATGGAGCAGGGGAATAGTGAACGCTGGGCGGAAATCAAACGGCAAAAATTATCCGTTTAAGAAAAAAACGGATAACGGCGAAACCGCTAAAAACGGTTGTTATGCCGCTATTGATTTAGGTACTAATTCGTGCCGTTTGGTTATTGCACAGCCGACGCCCAGTTCTTTCCATGTTTTGGAAACATTTTCCCGCGTAACCCGTTTAGGTGAGGGGATTATAAACGGTAATATGCTTTCTAAAACGGCAGTCCGCCGTACGTTGGCAGCCTTAAAAGTATGTCGTGCCATTATTGAAGAATATAATCCGATTATCAGAATGCGCTTTGTGGCCACAGCAGCCTGTCGGCGGGCATTAAACTGTAAAGATTTTGAGGAGGCGGTTCGCCGGGAAGTCGGGCTGAATATGGAAGTTATATCTTCTAAAGAAGAAGCCAGATTGGCGGTTGTCGGGTGTATGCCGCTGTTGAACAGAATGATAAAGCGTGCTTTGGTGTTTGATATCGGAGGCGGTTCAACCGAGATTTCTTTGGCGCGAATAACGGAGAGCGGCAAAACTTTTATTGAAGGGTTTGTTTCTTTACCATACGGCGTAATAACCATTTCGGAGGCTTTCCCCGGTGAAGATATGACTAATTTGGCATATAATACAATAGTGGAACGTACGCAAAAAATATTGCAGGAATTTGAAGACCGTTACCATATTGCCGAGGCTATTCGCAATCAGGAAATACAAATTATCGGTACATCCGGAACGGTTACGGTTTTGGGGGCGGTTCACCTTAATCTGCCACGATATAACAGGGCAGCGGTAGACGGAATAGCTTTATCCGGTACGGATATTGAAAAAGTAATTCGGCGTATCAAAAATATGGGAAATGAGGGGCGGTGTCGTCATTCGTGTATCGGCAAGCTGAAAGCCGATTTAACTATGGCCGGTTGCACGATTATTGAGGCTCTTTGCTCTTTTTGGCCGATTTCGGAAATAACCATTGCCGATAGAGGGATTCGTGAGGGGATGTTGCTGGATATGATGCACCACCAGAGAAACAATTATTTCCATAAAGGCAATAGAAAACGGCGACTTTTTAGAAGAGGAAACGAGAATGGGCAAAAAAAATCTGGCGGCAATTGATTTGGGAACAAACTCTTGCCGTTTGCGTATTACGGATAATAAAGGCAACTTATTGTATATGACCTCGGAAAATACCAAACTCGGGGAGGGTATGCAGCGAAACGGCGCTTTTACCGAAGATGCAATTAAAAGAGGGGTAGATTGTTTTGTGGCGTATTCCGAAGTAATGAAAAGTTACGGTGTTGAGCATTATAGAGCTATTGCAACGGCTGCCTGTCGTACTGCTGTAAACGGAGCCGAATTTGTCAGTTTGGTAAAAGAAAAAAGCGGGATAAATATAGATGTTATCGGGGCAAGAGAAGAAGCTATCCTTAATTTGCGAGGAGCAAGCATAAATGTTCCAAAATCGGCAAAATATATTTTGGTATATGATTTGGGTGGCGGTTCTACGGAAATAACCTTGGCGCGTAATGATGCGGAACTTACGGTATTACATACGGTTTCAATCCCTTGGGGCGCGCGTAATGCAACGGAAAAATTTGCATTAACGGAATATGAGGCGGAAAAGGCAGATTGCTTGCGGGCAGAAATAGCCGGATATGTAAACGAATTTTGCCGCATATCGCAATTTGATAAATATCGTGATGACTGTTGCTGTGTCGCAACTTCCAGCACTCCGTTGCGTTTATTGACGTTATTAGAGGGTGACGATATTGTGTATGATAAATATAAAGCCGATGGAAAATCGGCGGCAACAAAGGATATTGACACGCTGATTGACCGGATATATACTATGAAAGTGGCTGATATGGCTAAAAATAACAGTATCGGAATAAATCGTGCGCCGATTTTTACGGCAGCCTGCGTTATTTTTAGAACAATATATCAGGGATTGGAAATCAAAGAGCTGACAGCTTCTCTCAAAGGAGCTTTGGACGCGATAATTCAGGATTTGGAACAAAAATGGCAAAACTAACTCAATCGGCAAAAGCTATTCGCGGACGCAAAATGCTGACGGTCAGAGTGAAAACGGCAAAGTATAATACTCCGTCATCAAACCGTTGGCTGCAACGCCAGTTGAATGACCCGTATGTGGCAGAATCAAAACGTTTGGGATACCGTTCAAGAGCCGCCTTTAAGCTGATACAGCTGGATGAAAAATATCACTTTTTGGGCAAAGGTAAAACCATTGTTGATTTGGGTTGTGCCCCCGGGGGGTGGACGCAGGTTGCCGCAAGGCGTAATAAAGGTTGCGGACAGATTGTCGGTATGGATTTGTTAGAAACCGCACCGATAGAGGGAGCGGTATTGTTGCAACAGGATTTTACGGCTGCTGATGCGGCAGATAAGCTGAAAGCATTGTTGCATGGACCGGCAGATGTGGTGATGAGCGATATGGCGGCAAACACTACCGGACATCAGCAGACAGATCATCTGCGTACGCTTGGTTTGGTGGAAGCTGCTTATGAGTTTGCCAAAGAAGTTTTGGCTGACGGGGGAATCTTTATTGCAAAAGTTTTTCAAGGCGGTACGGAAGGCGAACTTTTGGCAGATATGAAAAAAAATTTTGCAAAAGTTACCCATTTTAAGCCGGATGCCAGCAGGCAGGATTCGGTTGAAATGTATGTAGTGGCACAAGGTCGCAAACCTCAACAGAGCTAAAAAACAAACCCACCTTTGCGGGGTGGGTTTATATGCGCTTTTACTAAAATTTATTTATCGGTAAATTCTTTTTTCAATGACCGATCAAATAAGCCCAAAATTGTAGCTTTTATGTCGGCATTTTCAAAAATGACTTTGTATAAAGCCTGACAAATCGGCATATCTATATGTTCTCTATCCGAAAGTTCTTTGACGGCACGCAAAGTATCTACACCCTCGGCTAATTTACCGTAATGTTCACCTTTGGCAAACATTTCGCCAAACATACGGTTATGGCTGTTTTTTGAGAATAATGTTGCTTCATAATCGCCCAAATGCGCTAAACCGTATACGGATTCCGGTTTACCTCCCTTAAATTTTATCAGTCTGCCTACTTCTAACGGAGCTCTTGCCATTAAAGCTCCTTTTAAGCCGTACCAACCTAATCCGTCCAAAATTCCGGCTGCCAGACCGATAACGTTTTTTAGAGCCGCACCAACCTGATTGCCGATAATATCCGTACCGTAATAGAAACGAATCAAATCGCTTTGCATGAATTTGATAACTCTATCCTGCGTTTCCGGTTCGGTGCTGTCAATAACCGCCGCCGACGGAACTTTACGCATATAATCTTCTACATGCCCAGGGCCGCCTAAAGTGGCAATGTGAATCGGTTGTTTTATTTCGGATGAAAATACGTCAGATAAAATTTCTGCCGATGGTTCTTCCAAACCTTTCATAGCCAATAAAAACGTTTTACCGGCTATATCGTATCCGTTGAGCTGCTTTGCTAAACTGCGTAAGTTTTGGCAACTGATGGAAACAATGATAAAGTCATTTTTCAGGGCTTTTTCAATGTCTGATGTCAGTAGCATATTGTCACTCAAAGAAAGATATTCATTCTTACGTTCATTTTTTAGTTGGATATACGGGGCGGCATTTTCCATACCGTAAATAAGTACGGTGTCAACGTTGCAATAATTTGCAACATACCAGCCTAAAAAAGTACCCCAACGACCACAGCCTATAACAGAAATTTGTTTCATTTTTACCTCGTTTATAAATTAAGATAGCTGCATTATCGTATAAGAACGAAAATTTAGCAACGGAAACAAAAAAGAAATTAACAGGTTACTTCAGGGAATTTTTGTGTAGACGCCCTCTGACGGCTTGCACATAGTTATAATTGCAAAAAGAATCGTACGCCTTGTCAAAACTTTCGCTGCCATAGGTGTAAAAAACCTTATTGGCAATGTTTTTAATGGCGTTGTCTATGGTGTCAAAAGCGGTGTTATAGTCTTTATCAAAATTATTTTTCTGCTTTTTTTGAACTATGGCGTGATAAGCCGAAATGGCCTCAATCGTTTTATTGGCATAATCGCCGTCACCTTTTTCGGCAAAGAAGTGCATTATGCGGACGGTAGTTTGATAGAAGCATTTATTTATTAAAATGTTTCTCTGTTTTGCGTTATTTCCGTCAACAATCATGTAAACAACAAACTCCGTTAGCAACATCAGAGAATATAACACATATATTAAACTCTGTCAATATGTAAAGAAGTAATATGTAATTTGTTTTTATACCGCAACTTTGGCCTTTATGGTGTCATAACTTTGATAATCTACCAATTCAAAATCTTCATACTTGAAATCATTAATTTCTTTAACATTCGGATTTATCTTCATTTTCGGCAAAGGATAAGGCGTATGACTTAATTGTTCTCTAACCTGTTCAAAGTGATTATGATAGATATGAGTATCGCCTAAAGTGTGGATAAATTCGCCGGCTTCATAACCGCAAACCTGCGCCACCATCATAGTTAATAAAGCATAAGAAGCGATATTGAACGGCACACCTAAAAACATATCACAGCTACGTTGATAAAGCATGCAGCTCAGTTTGTTGTCGGCAACATAGAACTGAAACATCATGTGGCATGGCGGAAGGTGCATTTCGGCTATTTTGCCGACATTCCATGCCGAAACAATCATTCGGCGGTCATTCGGTGTTTTACGCAATTTTTCTATTACGTCGGCTATCTGATCAATTCCTTCGCCGTTCCAATTGCGCCATTGCGCACCGTAAACAGGCCCCAGTTCGCCATTTTCATCTGCCCATTCATTCCAAATCCGCACGCCATGATCTTGCAGATATTTTACGTTTGTATCGCCCTGTAAAAACCATAGCAGTTCATAGATAATACTTTTAAGGTGTACTTTTTTGGTTGTAACCAACGGAAAACCCTTACTTAAATCAAAGCGCATCTGACGTCCGAATACCGAGCGTGTTCCGACACCTGTTCTGTCGGCCTTGTCAACGCCGTTTTCCAACACATCTTTTAACAAATCCAAATATTGCTGCATTATTCAGTTCCTTCCCGTTCTAAATAAGTTAAAATTTCCTTGA
>CAYOYE010000050.1:0-6160 GCA_964408115.1 uncultured Azospirillaceae bacterium | reverse complement strand
AAAAAAGCTCCCTTGCAGGGGATATTCCGCGTAACGGTCGTTGCCTTTGAAGACCGTTGTAATCTTAATTGCGGAAAAAGGCTGACCGAACTGCTCCAACAAAACAGCCTGTTTGACGTCAACTATTTTGCCGAGCCGTTTTCTAAAAGTTTTTTAAATTTGCAAGGACGCAACTTTTTTGATTTTATTGACCGCGGTACCAAAATTTTAGAAAAGACCCATTCCGATATTTTAATTTGGGGCTATGAGGAAGACGGTAAGATACGGCTTAATTTTCAGATTATCGGACAATATGTAATCCCCAACCGCTTATCATTTTCACTGTTAGACAGCCTGTTTATTCCCATCAGTTGTTTTTCAAACAGCGAAAGTTTTTCCGCCTCTTTATTGCTGTTGCTTTACGGAATTATTGTTGCCGCCATTCATCCGGTTACCAATGTTCAAAAAGACAACAAGCCGAAAATTCTTAACGATATTATCTCGCTTTTGGCTACCGATAATTCGCCAAAAGATTTATCGCGGGAATTTATCCCCTACCTGATGAATATGCTGGGCAAAGTCTACCTGAGTAATGTCATTGATAATATTGAAGACAAAGACATAACTATCATTAAAAATTTACTTGAAACGGCATTAAAAAACAAACAATTTATGCGCTTACCTATTTATTACGGCTGCATTTATAATAACTTAGGTCAACTTTATGAATTGGCATTCGGTGGCGAAAGTAAAGACAATTTTTTATACCTCAAACAAGCTATCGCCAACTATCGTGATGCGCAAAAAATCCTTAGCCGTAACTACCCGTATGATTACGGGCTTGTTGCCTACCATTTAGCCCTGCTTTATTTTGAATTTTGGAAGCATACCAACGATTTGCAGGCCCTACGGGATGCGGTATCCCAACTGCGTGAGGCAGAAAAAGTTTATTCGCTGGCACAATTTCCAACCTCTTGGTGTCATATTGAAGAATTGCTCGGCTATTATCTCACTTCACTTGGTATGAGCACCAAAAGCAACGAGATTATGCTACTTGCCATAAACAGCTATAAAAATCAGCAAAAGCTGTATGAACAGCATTATAATCCGGTTAAGTGGGCTGAAATTCAAGAAGAAATCGGACACATTTATTATTTGCTCGGCAAACAAAATGATGATGATAATTTTATGCTGGAAGCCCGTAATTACTTTCATTCTGCCGAAGCGATATACACTGACTTGCACCTCAAATCCGAGTTACAAAACATTCAAAAACGTCTGGCTAAAGTTCGTAATTATATTGACTAATCTTGAAAATTATCAAATTCCGCTTATTTCTAATGCAAGGAGATAAGTTCATGATAAACTGCATAGAGCAGGAAAGTTTACAAATTCGCCGGTCTATATACGGCTTGAGTGATACGCCCATGGTTTCGGACAGATGTTTGATTGATACCGTAAAATCGTGCCTGAAACATTGTCCTTCGCCGTTTAACGCCCAAACTGCCCGTATTGCCGTTCTTTTTGCCGACAAGCACCACCTGTTTTGGCAAACCGTATGGGAAAATATGCAACCTTTATTAGCTCCGGAAAAATATGCCGCCGCAAAGCAACGCCTAGACGGATTTGCAGCGGCTTACGGAACAATTTTGTTTTTTATTGATAATCACGCTCTGGCAGAATTGAAAAAGCAGTATCCGCTTTACAAAAAAAATATGCACGATTGGGTTATGCAAGAAAACGGCATTTTACAATATATGATTTGGCAAACCTTAGCCGAAAATGAAGAGGGAGCTTCACTTCAACATTATAATGAGCTGATTTCCAAACAGATAAATAAACTGTTCAAGCTGCCTAATTCGTGGAAACTAGTTGCCCAAATGCCTTGGGGAAGCATTATCAAAAATCCGCCCGAGAAAAGTTTTTTGCCCCTAGACTTACTGATTCGCGTTTTAAAATAATTTTATTGACTAAAAAACAAAAGGGAGAAATTGTTATTCTCCCCTTGCCGTTTTATTTGCTCTTGCAACCTATACAATGATAAACAAAGCCTAATTTCCGCATTTCCGCACCGTCTAATATATTTCGGCAATCCATAATAACTTTATTTTTAACCAAACCGGATATTTTCTGCCAATCCAATTCGGCAAACTCTTTCCATTCGGTCAAAATCACTACTTCGTGTGCGCATTTAACTGCTTCGTATGCGTTTTCGGCAAAATACATCTCTCGTTCATCACCCAGCAAAAGACGTGCTGTTTCCATTGCCTTAGGATCATACGCATAAATCCTCGCTTTATTTTTGAGCAGTTCCCGCACAATTTTAACGGCCGGACTTGTTCGGCAATCATCGGTTCCGTCCTTAAATGCCAATCCTAAAACGGCAATCTGCGGATTTTCTACACCTGACATTTCAATAATACGTTCAGCGATCAAAGAATGACGTGCTTCATTTTCGGCAATAGTTGTTTCAATCAGCGGCATAGCAATGCCGTATTTCCGCGCCATAAACGCCATAGCTTGCGTATCTTTCGGGAAACAGCTGCCGCCAAACCCCGGACCGGCACGCAAAAAGCGATTACCGATACGACTGTCAAGTCCCATACCTTTAGCCACTTCTTCTATATTTGCACCTGATTTTTCGCAAAAATTTGCCATTTCATTAATATAATTAATTTTCATAGCTAAAAAAGCATTTGAAGCATATTTAATCGTTTCACTTGAGCGGCGGCTTACAAACAACTTTTTAGTTTCCGTAAAAGGCTCATAAAGTTTTTCTATTACCGCTTTAGCCCTTGGAGAATCCGTACCGACCACAATTCTATCCGGCGCAAAAAAATCATGTATGGCAAAGCCCTCACGCAAAAATTCAGGCAAAGAAATTACATCAAAATCAGCCCGAGGATTAGCATTGTGCATAATATTTTCTATTTTATCACCGGTTTCTACCGGTACGGTAGATTTTACCGCCACTACGGTATAGTCCTGTAAATATCTGGCAGCCTCATCTGCTGCAGCCTCAATATACTGCAAATCCGCCGCTTTCGTAACAGGATGCGGTGGTGTTCCTACTGCCAAAATAACAACTTCGGCGCCGGCAACACCTTCTGCCATAGAATTTGTAAAGCGCAACCTTCCCTCTGCCACATTACGTTTAAACAAATCTTCCAATCCGTCTTCAAACAGCGTTAGTTGTCCGTTTTGCAGTTTTTGGATTTTAGTTTTATCTTTATCTATGCAGCAAACATCATTTCCCAACTCGGCAAAACCTACACCTGACGGCAGACCGACATACCCCGTACCGATAATGGCTATTTTCATTTTATTCTCCTTATTTTCAGGCTATACCAAACGCGAATTATCTATAGCCGCTTTTACAAAAGAAACAAACAACGGATGCGGCGCAAACGGGCGTGATTTCAGTTCCGGATGGAACTGCACGCCAATAAACCATGGATGATCCGGTCGCTCTACAATTTCCGGCAATTCGCCGTCCGGTGAAACTCCGGAAACAACCATGCCGGCTTGCTTCAGCATATCTTTATATTTAATATTGACTTCATAACGATGACGATGTCTTTCGGAAATTTTTGCACTACCGTAAATTTTTGCCACTTTAGAATTTTCGGCCAACAGACAATCGTATGCCCCCAAGCGCATTGTTCCGCCCAAATCGCCGTTTTTATGGCGGATTTGTTTTGCTCCGTCCTTATTCCACTCCGTCATTAAACCGATTACCGGCTCACAATTTTCATCCAACTCGGTAGTATTGGCATTTTTTATACCGCAAAGATTTCGCATAGTTTCAATAACCGCCATTTGCATGCCGAAGCAGATTCCCAAAAACGGCAGATTTTGTTCACGCGCATACTTAATCGCATTAATCATACCTTGTGTACCGCGCGCGCCAAATCCCCCCGGAACTAATACGGCACTAACATCACCCAAAACGGCTGCGGCATCTTTTTTCTCTAATTCTTCCGAATCTACCCACTTGATTTTAACTTTATACTTATTGGCGACACCACCGTGAACGAGGGCTTCATGCAACGACTTATACGCTTCTATCAGCATCATATATTTACCGACAACGGCTATTCTGACTTCTCCCTCCGGAGCTTTCAAAACATTAACAAAATTTTGCCACTTACTCAAATCTGCAGGTTCTTCATAAGGTAACCCGAAATGTTTGCAAACTTGTCTATCCATACCCTCTGCCGAATAAGCAAGCGGGACTTGATAAATACTAGATGCGTCCATTGCCGTAATAACGTTTTCTTCTTTTATATTGCAGAACAATGCCAGCTTACGCTTTTCATTTTCCGGTATCGGCATTTGCGTACGACATAAAATCATATCCGGTTGAATACCGTATTCCTGCAGTTTTTTCACCGAATGTTGGGTTGGTTTGGTTTTCAGTTCACCGGCAGTCGGGATAAACGGCAACAACGTAACATGAATAAACATTGTGCGCTCACGTCCCAATTCATACGCAATCTGTCTGATTGTTTCCAAATAAGGTTGCCCTTCAATATCACCAACCGTTCCGCCGATTTCGCACAATACAAAATCTTCATCCGTTATATCGGACAGGATAAAATCTTTAATTTCGTTTGTAACGTGAGGAATAACCTGTATAGTCGCCCCCAAATAATAACCATGCCGCTCTTTTTCTATAACTTTCTGATAAATTTTACCGGTAGTGATACTATCGCTTCGTTTAGCCGGCACGCCGGAAAAACGTTCATAATGCCCCAAATCCAAATCGGCTTCCGTACCGTCATCGGTAACAAACACCTCACCATGCTGACATGGATTCATGGTCCCCGGATCAACATTCAAATACGGGTCTAACTTACGCAACCTTACTTTATAACCTCGGGCCTGCAAAATGGCCGCCAACGATGCCGAGGCGAGTCCCTTACCTAATGAAGATACAACTCCGCCCGTAATAAAAATAAACTTTGATTTTAGATTAACTTTGGTTTCAGACATAATTTATTCCTTAAACATAAAACAAAAAAACGCCACAAAAAAAGCGACAAAGGCACTTAAAAAAAAGCACCTTATGTCGCTACGTTTTTGCAAATTTTCTACTCCGTAACCGGAACTTCAGGTTCAGCCGGAGTCGTATCACTTGCCGGTACATTTTGCTGCACCGGTGCATTATCAACAATAGATCCGTTTTTAACTTCTACCCGACTGTAATAAACGGAAAGTGCCATACTCAAAACAAAAAACAACGTTGCCAAAACAGCCGTAATCCGCGTCATTATATTGCCTTTTCCGCGTGCGCTCAACAATCCGCCGACACTATTATCTCCGCCTAATCCGCTCAAAGCACCGCCGTTAGAACGTTGTAACAAAATAACCGCCACCAAAAAAATCGCCACGATTAACTGTAATACCAACAATACCGTACCCATACTCTACCCTTTCATTATTCACAAGCGTTTTGCGCAATACCGATAAAATCTTCAACCTTCAGGCTGGCACCGCCGATTAAAGCCCCGTCTACATCAGGTAAAGCCAATAATTCGGCAGCATTAGAAGGTTTAACCGAACCACCGTATAATATACGCATTTTATTGGCAGTTGCCTTACCCAATTTTTTAGCCAAAGCCTTACGAATTGCGGCATGCACTTCTTCAACGTCCGCGGCTGTAGGTGTTTTTCCCGTACCTATTGCCCAAATCGGCTCATACGCGATAACCGTATTTTTGGCCGTTGCATCATCAGGAACAGAACCGAAAATTTCGTCCTGACAAACTTTAATTGTCTTACCTTCATCACGTTCGGCTCCGGTTTCGCCAATGCAAATTACGGTATTCAAACCGGCAGAATGTGCGGCTACTGCTTTTTTATTAATCAATTCATTTGTTTCAAAATGATCCGTTCTTCTTTCCGAGTGACCGATAATTACATAGCTGCACCCCAAATCCGTCAACATTAACGGGCTTATATCACCGGTATGTGCACCTTTTTCGGCAAAATGCACATCTTGTGCACCCAGCGCTATTTTTGTACCCCGTAAATATTTTTTTATAAATCCCAATAAAGTAAACGGCGGACAAATCAAAAAGTCGCACGCAAATTTTTTCTCTTTAACTTCGGCAGCAATACCTTTTGCCAATAAAGAACCGTCTTCCAGCAGGCAATTCATCTTCCAGTTGCCGGCAAT
>CAYOYE010000049.1:0-6439 GCA_964408115.1 uncultured Azospirillaceae bacterium | reverse complement strand
AGATTATGCTTTTTGCAGAATTTTTTAAGAGAGGGCCAAATGAGATTCGTTGCCTTATTTACACTTTTAGCCGTTTTTTTATCTGCCTGCGGAGAATCGGCCGTACCGGAAATTTATAACGAAAATAACACCAACGTAATTGACGGAATCGTTTATGATATTAACGAAAAGCCGATTAACGGAATATACAAAATCTATTATCCGGACGGCACCGTCAAAATGGAAATTACCGGTAAAAACGGTAAACCGGAAGGTGAAGGCAAATTTTATGACGAAAAAGGACGTCTGACATTTACAGGAACATTTAAAGACGGACTGCCGGACGGGGTTATGACCAACTACTTTAGCAACGGGACAATCCGTAACGAAATAACCTATGTTAAAGGCGTTCAAAACGGCCTTCAACACATTTATAACGAAGACGGCGAGCAAATAATAGAAATGAATTTTGAAAACGGCAAAGCCGTAAGCGGATACGCCGTAGTAAACGGAAAAAACATAGACTTTACGCCGGAAGAACTGGCAGAAATTAACGAAAAAGCATCTTAATAAGCATCTTAATCAAGACGGTTTAAAAATTTAACGATAAAAAAATCGTTTTTTAACGCCTGTCGGCCTTGCTTTAATTAAATAAGTTATTATATTTCAACAATATTTTTACTTTTCGGAAAAAACGTCTAAAAAAAGCGAATCGGGAATATTTAAATAAATTATGCAAAATCAAATGGTTACTTGTTTTTAACATTTTATGTCTGTAGTCGTTAAATCTTCATAAAATTCTAAAATTTCAGGTAATTATCGGCTTTTTTGCGTCTTTTTGTACATTTTTTTCAAAAAAAGTAAAAAAATGCTTAACAAATGATTAATTTTCTGTTAATAATATTTTTAACAATTCTAATGCAGAAATTTATGAGGAGGTTTTGATGAAAAATTTGTTTTATGTAGCCGTTTTGGCTTTGAGTGCAACGCTGGTAGGTTGCGCAAGTGATGATGCGTCCGAAGGTCCTAACTACCGTTATGTCGGCAATACAGGCGGCTGTGACAAACCGTCTTGTCAGCAGCAGGCAGAACCTGTTACACCTGTTCGGAGTCCATGCGCTGCCAGAGTTCAAAGACAGGCTCCGGTTGTTCAACAGCAACTTCCTTGCGACAGCGGTTGTCCTTCTAAACAATATACCGTAAGAACTCCGGTTCGCGTTGTTTATAAAGCTACGACATATCATACGGTTTATGAACCGCGTACCTATGAAACAACTGCTTACGAAACTCGCCCGTACAATCGTGCCGAAGTTTGCGAATCCGGTAACTGTGGTGGCGCAATGCAGACACAAGCTCCGGCGTATGTTCCGGCAGCACAACCGAATACGGTTTCTCCTGAACCGGTTGTTTATGAGAAATAATACAGTTTTCATTGTTTTTCATAAAAATACCTACGCAGAAATGTGTAGGTATTTTTTTTGTTGCCGATATATTCATTCTAGTCCGCCGAAAAGAAAAACGAAAGATATAAAATAAAACGCGTACAATCTAAAACAAAATCCACCTGCAAAAGCAAACGAAATCGCTCAAGACAGAGAAAGCGCCGTCAAAATAAATGAAATGACAGCAACAAAATGAAATGACGGCAAAAGAAAAAAGTGCTATACCGACCAATAAAAAAATCCTGAAAATCGTTTACGACTTCAGGATTTTTCATTTATTCAGCTGATTAAACTATTTTTCAAGCAATCTGTTTTGAACTTTATCTCCGATTTTAATACCAAACTCGGCAACCTGTCCGGCGTTAATTTCCAGCACAGCCCTCGGACGTTTCGGCGGATAAATCGGGTCGGTAGAATTAACTACGGCATTTTCCCAAATATAAAAAATTTCCCCGTTTTCATCAATAAAAATCATATCCAACGGAATCAGCGTATCTTTCATCCACATTGCCACCTGCATATCTTGCGGTACAATATTCACATCCAGCAACATACCGGAATTTTCCGCCAGTGAAGTACGCCCCATCAATCCTTTATACATACTTTCCTTTGTATCGGCCACTTCTACCCTAAATTCGTGTTGCGTATCATCTGAAGAGATGACCAATTTTTCCAAATTATTATCAGTAGCCGCTGTATCTTCTTCTTTTGAACAAGCTGAAGTCAAAACCAACAAAGATAAAGCCATCATTCTAATTAATTTTATCATAATACCCTCATATTTTTAATGCAGTTCAGATAAAGTATATACGATTTTTTTTCCTATTCAACTACATTTTTTCAAAATACACCACATTGTTATCTACATTTGCTGATTATAAACTTTTTAGATGCGTTTTTTTTGCATAAAAAAACAGCACCCCTTTTATGGGGCGCTGTCTAAACTCAAAATCTTTCGGTTGGCAATTTTACTTTGCTGCCTTATAGGTAGCAAAGACGTTTCCGTCTTTCTTAACTGTCAGAACCTTACCGCCGTTCTCTATTGCAAATGAGAACTTGTCAGTAAAGACGGAATTCTTACCATAATTCCACTTCCACATTGTTGATGTAGAATACTGAATCATGTTATAAGAATTACCGGCACAACCTGTCCAGCTCATTACATTCTTCTCATCCGTAGCAATGGAGTTAATCCACTTGCCGGAAATGTAACTTGCGCTGTTGAGGCGTGCGTCCGTCAAGTTCTCATACAGAGACTGGTTTATGTTGGCAGCTGTATCATCCTTGCGGAGGATAACCGGCAACGTACCATTTTCAAAGTGGAGAGACCAGACGTAAACCCAGTCTGTTCCGGCTTCGTTAATGCTACATGTTGCTACAGCTTTCACAAACTTACCCCAAGCTGCCGGAAAATCGGCAACCCAAGGAGTCTCTACGCTAATCTGACCGGGGGCAGTTGTCTTAACGGCATTACTTCCGTAAGTAACTGTGATACCATCGGTATAAGCATATACCGTAGCATCAGCAGTTTCCTCCGTTACCTTAACGCTAGCTCCGGTTTCCTGTGCATTGTACGCCAGACTACCAAAGTTATAAGTCTTACCCTCACGAGTATAAACTATTGCATTAGGATCAACGGACACCCAACTGTTGGTCTGACTGCTGCCTGCCAATGTTGCGATTGTAGAGATGTTACGGGTTTCCTCGTTCCAACTCCAGTTACCGTCAGCCTTGGAGGTGCTGCTACCCAAAGTTACACCTGCTGCACCTGTGGTCTGATTGGAATTATCCTCAACAGACTTCCAGTTGCTGGTGCAGCTCAAAGAACGTGCCAAAACCTTGCTCAGATTTTCGCTCTTCTCCGTACCGTCAGAGTATTTTGTTACCCAGGTAAGAGAAGCCGTTACATTATTGTCGTTTACCTCCAGCTTCTGATTAGTGATATCATAACCGATAACAACTATCTCTTTAGCTACGGTAATCTGTCCGGGGGCGGTAGTACGCAAAGTATTGTTGCCATACATAACGTTGATGACATCTTCATACGCATACACCTCCTCAACGGAAGACTCGGACTTCAATGTTACGGTTGCGTCCTTCTGTGCGGCAGAAAGCTGCAAACTACCGATTTCGTATGTTTTTCCGTCGCGGACATATACGAAATTGTTAGGAACAACGGCAGTCCATGCATTCATCTGCATAGAAGCATTCAGATTGGCAAAGGTATTTACCTTATAGGTTTCCTCCTCATAACGCCAGAATCCGTCTGCCTTTGATATACCGTTC
Source organism: uncultured Azospirillaceae bacterium (assembly GCA_964408115.1). GTDB lineage: Bacteria > Pseudomonadota > Alphaproteobacteria > RF32 > CAG-239 > RUG410. The sequence goes on along the minus strand of CAYOYE010000049.1, from coordinate 2,732 downwards.
TCCAAACTTGCACTTGCCATACCTGTAGTCTGGTCTGCATTATCCTCTTTGGTTGCCCAATTTGTAATGCAAGTAAGACTACGCGGGAAAGACTTTGTAACCTTCTCCGTCGTCTCGCTATCATCATTGTAAGAAGTAACGTATGTAAACGTTACGGTTACGTCATCATCATTAACGACAATATCCTTGTCTATAATGTTATGATCTATAGCCTCTTTTTCCTTCTCAACAACAATAGTACCAGGGGCTGCACTGTTTTTAACATTGCTACCGAACGTTACTGCAATATTGCAGGTATAATCGTAGGTATCAACGTTCTTAACCGTATTGCGCAACGTTGCATTATGAGTTCCGACTGCGGCACTGTAAGCAATCTCACCAAAATTAATAACGACACCCTGACGAACAAAACGAATATTGTTCGGATCAACTGATGTCCAGATATTATTCTGGCTTGATGCGTCAAGAGTTACGATAGAAGTCAATGATCTGGTTTCATTAACATAAAGCCAGTTTCCTTCTTCAACATCTTCAGAAGATGTCATGGCAACTCTTACAGCGGACGTAGACTCCTTTGAGTTCTGCTCATAAGAAGTCCAGTTTGTCGTGCAAGTAAGACTACGCGGGAAAGACTTGGATATATCCTCCGTCTTCTCGGTATTATCATAATACTTGCTTACGAATACAAACTTGACCGTCACAGCATCATCGGTAATGATCATTTTCTGATCACGATAACCGTACTCAACGGCTGCACTATTATCAACGACAATAGTACCGGGAGCCACGCTCGTAATCTGATGATCATTCAATGCAACATTCAGGTTGTCGGTATAAGAATAAGTTGCAACACTATTCTCATTACTCTTCAGAACAACCTTTGCGCCTGCCTCGGTCGCCGTAAAGGCGATAGCCGGGAACTGATAACTCTTGCCCTCGCGGGTAAAAGTGATATTGTTCGGGCTGATAACCTTCCAGCGATTAACTTCACTGTTCAGTCCACCTGCCAACTTAACCAAAGTGGAAATGTTTCTGGTCTCCTGTGTATAAGACCAATAACCCTCACTTTTGGTATTTGTTCCAGACAATACCACCTTGCAGGTATCAGTTTCCTGCGCGGAGTTCACAACCTCTGCGTACCAGTCCGTTAAGACTGTTACAGAAACCGGAAATTCTGCCTTTTCCTCGGATTTCTCCTCGGTTCCGTCAGAATATTTGGTCGTAAAAGTCAAAGTTGCAATAACTTTGTCATCTTTTACTTCCAAATTTGTATCGGTAATTTCATACCCACTAACGGAGCGTGCCGGCATATAGAGGTAAACCTCTTCTGCCAAATCATGCACATAATCAAGGTAAGTTGCCTTGATTGCGTTAGTAAATATGGCCTTGTCATACCCCTCTTTATCGGAGTCAAAGTTAAGAACATTATTCTTAACCTCGGTTACGTTCATATCTTCGTAGCCGAACTCCACCTCAACAAAAGAGTCCTTATAGGTAGCTCTCTCGTGATAGAGGGTGTAATCGGTAGTGATTAATTCTGCAGCCACCTTATTAGAGATGTTGGCAGAATATTTATCACTCTTACCGTATACAGACCAGTTTCCGTCAGCTTTCACAAACTGTTCAGCCGGTGAAACAATCCCGTTTGACTTGTCAAACTGATATGCAAAACTTGACACGAACTTCTCGTACGGGTCAATAATTTTGCACTCGCGGTTCAGTATATAACTGTTATTTTCAGTCAGTACATCACCGCTTTTCATCGTTATGACTTTGTCAAAAGAGATACGCTCCGTAGTAGCATCAAGAACAATTCTGTCCTTGTTAATGACCTCTACCTGATCTATGGCATCTTCTGCCACGATCTTACGCAATGCGGAGGCTTGCAACAACACGTCAAAACGTGCTTTACGCTGCATATTCTTCTCCTCAAACGTAAGTTTTACCAGATAGGTGGTCATCACCTGCTCGGCAACGTATGTTGCACGCGTGCTGGCTACCGGCGTGTTCCACACCTTTACCAACTCACCGCTCAGCAATGAATCACTACCAAAGTAGAATTTATCACTGCCTACGGTTCTGCTGTAGCAGTTAATTGATACAGGCACGCTTACCAGCTGACCGTCGTTAAACGACAGCAACAAGGTATCTTTTTCCAAAGATACATCGTTGTTCTCGCTAAAACTGCGGCGCAGACTGCTGGCTGTCAGCCGGCTCTCCAACATATCCTCCGTAATGACATAGTCATTTTTGGAGAGATAAATGTTGGCTTTCATCACCGGATTCGCCGTAAATTTTACGGAGTCGGTGATTGTGCCGTCTTCGCGAACATAGACTGTCATTTCGGCAGTCATATTGTCCGTTGCTGACGTAGCCGTCGTGTCTAAATTATGCGTCAGCGCCGGAACCATGACGTTGTCTTTTGTGACAACATGCTCCGGCTCATCCGTTGTTGATGCCGTTCTGGTATCCTCGGATGAATAATTGGTACATGCACAAAATGCAACAGCTACTATCGTAGCGACGATTGCATTAAAAAACTTCTGTAACATAAAAAAAATTTTTAATTTACAATAAAACGGTTTCCTTTCTAACCATTCTCTCCCCGCTGAAACCGAACATAGGAAAAGATGAGTCAAGAAATTTGGTTTTAAGTTGACTAAACAAAAAACCTCGGCTGTCACGTCCATTTAAGAAATGACATTATATATATTGTAAATTACCAACGAAAA
>CAYOYE010000048.1:0-6459 GCA_964408115.1 uncultured Azospirillaceae bacterium | reverse complement strand
GTAATTTGTTGCGTAATTCTAAATGTGCCGACTTTGTTTACGTCTGACGGATATATCGTATTAATCTCCCCTGTGTCAGAAGTTACCTGTATATCGCAAGCATAATCGCCGGTAGCCTTGTTTGTCATTTCCGGTGTGAGATTTAATGCTATTTTGCCTTTTTCTATATCTACCGGCTCTCCCGTAACACTAATCAAAATTGCTCCGCTATCTTTATCGCGTACCTGCATTTCACATTTCCAGCCCGTTAAATCAATCTCCTTGCACTCTTTTTTAAGGTGTAAGTTAATGGTAAAGCTGTCGCCTTGCCGTACTTCTATCATTGTCGGTGTAACTCGTCCTGTCATCTTCTCTCTCCCTATGCTGTTCTACGCCAAACATTAACAACGTATGCCGGTGGCTGTACTGTTGAACTGTTGCCGTAAATGGAATTTGAACTACTGGCATTAAATTTAACAATATCCGTAACATCTGCACCGTAAGAATCCGAACCTGTGGCACTTGTACCAGTTCCCGATACCGAAAAAGACCCCGACGTATCCCGTACCTGTACTTGGTTTTCTGCTCTACCGATACCGAATTGACCCGTAATATTCGGCAAACCTGCCTCAATGGTGGTGTTTCCGTTTGAACCTGTACCTGTCCACAATGCACGCCCAGAAGATACAAGCTCCCAAGTTGAACCGCTTATCAAAGTAGCCAGCGGACAACTTGTTTGTGTACCGATATAAACAGAACCTACCGGATATAATGTAGTAAGCATTGTTGTAATTTGTGTAGCGGTATCGCTTGTAATTGTGCTTTTCATATCGTTTAATTGTCCGTAGTTTACGGCGTCTAATTGTGCCGTACCACTTGCAACATTGCGGATACCAAATCCTCCCATTTTCAAATTTCCGGTCATCACCGAGCGTCCGTCTTTCAACAAACATTGACTTAAAGCATCTGCGAAACCGTCATCTTCTTCATCATGACGATCCGAAGCAATATCAATATCATTTTGGCGATCGTCTTCCCAACAATGTATTCTCGTAAAAGTTCCGTTACTGTCAAAAGGCATGGTTATTTCTCCTCTTTATCTTTCATTACCTTATTTAATTCCGTTATCTGTTTCAGCCGTAATTCTTCCCATTTTTGAGCGTTTTGCTCTTTTTTGAGCGCATAATCATTCGCTTGTTTTTGCTTTTGCAATTCATAAAGAGCATTATTTTGCGGCGCAGCGGTTTTATCTTTTTCCGCTGTGTTCAGTGTAATTTCTATTTTGTTAAACGCATCTTCCAGCACCGCCTCAAACTGTCGGGCATTTGGCATCATTGCTACCGCACTTTCTATCATCTGCCGATACAAAGGCAGTAATGCCGGTTGCAGTGATACAATCCGAAAAGCCTGATTTATCATTTCATTAATATTATTCAGCGTTTCTAAAATACGTTTTTCCTCGGCTTCCTGACTAAAACAGGTATCCGTTTCCAAACCGATAATCATATCGCGCAACTTATCGTTTTTCAGCAGATGAACGGCCTGCCATACGGTCTTTTCATCTTGTCTTTCGGTTTTACTCAAAAAAGATATTAAATTTTCCGCCGAAAACTGCTCACAAATAATTTCCGCCTTAATCTGCAACAAATCTTTCAAAAAACGCTGCATATCGTTTTGGCGGTCTTGATTACGCAAAGTACCGAAGTTTGTTTTTTGAGTTACGGCAGTTGCCGTTTCTTTCGCAACCGACATTCCGCGCATTATATCCGAAACGCCGGTTACTTCATAAATGGAATTTTTCAACACTTCCCGCCGCTCGGCCAGAGCTTTTAAGGCCACCACATACTGTTCTATCGGTGCAAAATCTATAATTCCCCTGATACCTCCGGCATCTTTCAACTTATCAAAGTCATTGAGCGAAATCAGAGTTACGTCTTTATCTAAAATGTTGGCTAATTCCGGAAACGCATTATCATAACAACCGGAAACTTTAAGCGCCTGCATTGTCAGTCGCATACGATTATTCACCCCGTCTAATTCATCTAACATACTTTTAATTTCTACATAGTCTGGTACGGGAATAATACCGTCATTTGTTAAAGTTGCCATAATCGGTTTCGGCATCGGGAAAAAACCGGATAGATGTAATGTATCTTTTTGCACGCGCAAAAAATCAACCGGATATTCCGGACTATAATGATAGATGGTTTGCGTTTTTTTATCCCATATTTCATAATCGGTAATACACTTTCCATCATTACCGTTAGCGGCAATATAATCCGCTATTTTATCGCCAAAATAAACCGCCACGTCTTCAACACTCAAAAAAGATTTATGCGCAATCCATTCCACATCTTCCCAAACGTCAACCTTTTCCATATCGGCAATAAAGGTTGTCGGATTTATATAGGCAGTTGCGGCGATTTCATTGTCTTTTACCAAAACCCCGTCACCGATTGTGCGAAAAGTCGGCAAATAACGCTCCCATAAAATTCCCATACCGGAAAGCAGAAAATCATTACGGGCATATTTAACAACACTGTCAAAATCAAACTGTTTCATATTCCACGCAAGCGCTCGCTCCAGCATTTTACAGGCCAAAACCTCTGCCTTATCACAAGTTTTATTGCACCGAACTATATACGGTTTCGGCTGCTTAAAATACATAAAAGGCTTTAGTGTTTCTACCGAAGCCCAAAAAATATTCTGCTTATTGCACTTTTTTTCGTTCCGATAATATTCGCGAATTTGCGTTACCAAATTGTGATAATCGGCATATTTTTTTTCTGCCGCATTTATTTTGCTTTCCCATTCGTCACGCAATTTTTTTCCTGATTGCACTAATTGTTCCATTATATTCTCCCCATAAACAAAAAGCCGGTTAAAAAAACCGACCTGTCAGATATTTTGTTTTCCTTAAATATTACGCGTCATCTATGCAAAGTAGACTTTTCTCTCTAATAACGACCACCCCGTATTCTTTCAGCTCCAATTCGTCAAATTGATGAAACACGACGTGATTTCCCGGCATAACCGAAACAACGTCTTCACCAACGCTCAAAACCGTTCCGCTGTTATGACAAACATCGTCATCTAAAGCTAAAATCGGGCTATGGTTTTGCAAAACGTCAGGACGAATTACAATTCTATCTTTTATTGGTTTTAACATTACAAAATTCCCTATAAATAGAAAAGGAGATTGAGCTTTCTCAACCTCCTTTTTAATAAGTTTTATCTGATTACTTTTATTCATCATAATAAATTTCTTATCACATCGGTTACCAAATGTCAAGAACTTTTTTTATTTTTTTGCAAATAAAATTTTATCAATCGGTCCAAACCTAGGCACAGCAACATTTTCTGGTGATATACACTTTGTTTGCTTAACAAACTTTGCCTAGCTGCCGTAACATCACCTTTCAACTCTTGATCTTCTATACAAACCTGTCGTATTACACCCCAAAACTCCTGTGGAATACAACGTATTGCGTGTATATAGCGCTCCTGATGGAACAAGGATTCCTCCCTATCCGAATCGGATGTACCTCTAATTTCTATTGTAAAATTAATAGATTGCAATTTATTATAGTGTCCGAGGTAAAAATCCCTCGCCAACAACTCTCCGGCACGCTTACGGTCTGCATCGCCAAACGGGCTGTTCGGCAGGTGTAAATAGCCGTTTTCATAATATTTTTCTAAAACGTTTTTCCGATAAAAAATCCCGTCATTTCGTCTGACATAGCCTTTTTTCCTAGCTTCCGCTTTTGTTATGTATTTTTTTTCATCCATTTCTTACATCCTCCTGTTGTCGCGACTTTATAAGAAAAATATTACGAAGTCAATAAGAAAATTATCGTTTTACAAAATAAGATATATATTATATAATGTTAGTCAAAGGATGGAATAATGAGCGATACCGAAGAAATCAGAAAAAAAATTGCCGCTTTGATTAACGAGCGTGGCTTAAATTATGCACAAGTATCATTACAACTTGGCAGAAATATTGCTTATATTCAGCAGTTTATCAAAAACGGCTCTCCTCGCCGTCTGGGTGAAGTTGAACGTCAAAAATTGGCAAAAATCCTAAATATTGATGAACAGGAACTTACCGATTTACCGTTGCATACTTCTACCGCATCTTCTTCCGTAAATGCCGATATTCTTTGCCTGATTATTGAAAATATAGAAAACTGGCTAGTATCAAAAAACAGGACGTTATCGCCTCGTGATAAGGCAGATTTAATTAAGCTGATTTACCTCAAAATATGTGACGAATCTAAAGATAAAGATTCGGCTGTTTCCAAGGTAAAAGATTTTATTGAAATTTATGATGTATTAAAAAAAGCCAATTAGTTTTCAATGTAAAATAATATGGACCTGAATTAAGATGAATATTGATGCTGAAATTCAGGAGATTCTATTAAGAAGTTCTCCTGTTAACGACAACGACACTCAAAATCAAAGCAAGTGCAATCCAAACATTGCACAAACTAATAGTGGTATTAACATCGTTGGCAACAATAATATCATTGTAGCCTCCAGCTTATTTACAAGTATGGTATTGGCGATTGTTTTTCTTACTTATATTTCTTATTTTCGCTAATTTGCTACATAAACGAATACGGGTCTATATCTACTTCTACTTTTACGGATGACGGAACATTTACCATTTCTAACCATTGCGCTATCACCTGCTGAATATTAATATTGCGGGCTGTTTTAATCATTAAGCGATAACGGTATTTGTCACGCAATAAAAACAACGGTGCCGGCGCCGGTCCTAAAACCGCTATATAGGGAGTTTGCGGTGCCGTACGCCCGAATTTCTGCGCAGTTGCCGCAACGGCTTGTTGATTTACTCCGCTAATAATAAGCGCCGCCAATTTACCATACGGCGGATACCCTAAAATCTTGCGGCTTTTCTTTTCAAAATCCATAAAAACGTCGCGGTTATTTTCCAATAACGCTTTTAACACATTATTTTCCGGATACACCGTTTGCACATAAACCGTACCTTTTTTATCTCCGCGCCCTGCTCGTCCTGCCACCTGCGATAACAGTTGATACGTCTGTTCCGAAGCACGCAAATCGCTACCCAACAAACCTAAATCGGCATCAACAATTCCCACCAATGTTAAATTCGGAAAATGATGCCCTTTAGCAATAATTTGCGTACCAACCAAAATATCTATTTCCTGCCGCTCCATTTTAGCAATTACGTTTGATACCGCACTAAATGACGAAGCACTGTCACTTGATAAGATTTCCACTTTAGCATTCGGAAAACGCAAGCAGGCTTCTTCCGCCACCCGTTCCACCCCCGGACCACAGGCTGTTAATCCTTCGGCAGAACCGCAATGCGGACAAACTGTCGGTATATCATCTACATAACCGCAGTGATGACACATCAAGCGTTGCGAATTTTTATGTTCCGTCAGCCACGCGCTACAACTCGGACATTGCATACGGTGTCCGCAATCACGACAAATCAGTAAAGGTGCATAACCACGCCGGTTTAAAAACAATACCGATTGCTCACCGCGTGCCACATTTTCGCCAACAGCCTGCACCAGTTCGGGAGCAAGCCAGGAAACGCCCCACGCTCCCTTTTGCGGCTTATTTTTCTTCAAATCTATGATTTTTATTTCCGGCAGACAGGCATCGGCATATCGGCTTTGCAAACGGACACAATCATATTTTCCGTCCTCGGTATTGACAATTGTTTCCAAATCCGGCGTTGCCGTAGATAATATAACCGGCAAATGTTCTATTTTGGCGCGTACTATAGCCATATCACGCCCCTGATAATTTACGGTATCTTCCTGCTTAAAAGAATGATCATGACTTTCATCTATAACAATCAGTCCCAAATCGGTATAAGGCAAAAACAAGGCCGAACGCGCGCCGACAATCACTTTTACCCGCCCCTCAATAATGGCTTTCCATGTATCGGTACGTTCCTTTAACGATAAGCCGGAATGCCAATTTGCCGGACGTACGCCGAAACGTTTTTTAAACCTTTCCAACCATTGTGTCGTTAAAGAAATCTCCGGCACCAAAATCAGCACTTGCTGCCCTTTTTGCAACACCTCGGCTACGGCTTCAAAATAAACTTCCGTTTTACCGGAACCGGTAACACCGTCAAGTAACGTAACCGAAAATCCGTTACCGATTTTTTGACAAAGATGCTCTGCCGCTACCTGTTGTTCTGCCGTCAAATTAACCTTAACGAAATCTCCGACCGGCTCTAAAAATTCGCGCTTATTTTCAACATAAACCGGTTCTAAAACACCCCCGTCTATGAGTGTTTTAACAACAGCACGCCCAACCCCTGCTCCTTTCATTATTTCCGAAACGGTATAAGGAGCGTGCGTCAATAAGTCCATAACATGCCAACGCGCATCCGAATTTTTTAACTTTGCCTCGGCCAATGTTTTACCGGAAAGTTTATATAAAACGGTCAACGGTGAAGGCTCAAAC